>NZ_CP049885.1:0-145000 GCF_011303755.1 Acidovorax sp. HDW3
GGGCACGAAGGCGCCACCAACCAAACACCGCATGTGTCTTGTTGCGCAGCAAAAAGACCCGCCGATTATGGGGCATGTGGGTACGCAAAAACACGGACTTTGCAGCGCAGGTGCTACAGTTTTTCCTGGGGTTTGCCCGTAGGAGCGGGCGTCGGGTGGTGTTTTCGAGGCTGCAAACTGATCCATAATGGCCGTTGATGCGCCGATTTGCCACCGCTTGCGGGCGCTTTATAAATCCAGCTAAAGACCCGTCCGCTGGCATGACACCACGCCCGGCCTCGTTTTTAGCGATGCCGGGTTTTTTCATGTCCATGCTTGCCACACCCCAATCCATGACGTTCGCTGCGCCCCTGGCCCTGCAGGGCGGGGGCAGCATCCGCGACTATCACCTGAGCTACGAAACCTACGGCCAGCTCAACGCCGACAAGAGCAACGCCGTGCTCATCTGCCACGCGCTCAACGCCTCGCACCATGTGGCGGGCCGCTACGCCGGGCAGGACAAGAGCGAGGGTTGGTGGGACAACATGATCGGCCCGGGAAAGCCCGTTGATACGGAGCGCTTTTTCGTCATCGGCATCAACAACCTGGGCTCGTGCTTTGGCTCGACCGGGCCTATGCATACCAACCCGGACACGGGCCGCATCTATGGCGCGGATTTTCCGGTGGTCACGGTCGAGGACTGGGTCAACGCGCAGGCGCGGCTGCTCGACGCCTTGGGCATCGCGCAGCTGGCGGCGGTGATGGGTGGCAGCCTGGGCGGAATGCAGGCGCTGTCCTGGACGCTGCAGTACCCGCAGCGTATGCGCCACGCCGTGGTGATTGCCAGCGCGCCCAACCTGACGGCGGAGAACATCGCCTTCAACGAGGTGGCGCGCCGCGCCATCGTCACCGACCCGGATTTTCACGGCGGCCACTTCTACCAGCATGGCGTGGTCCCCAAGCGCGGGCTGCGCATTGCACGCATGATTGGCCACATCACGTACCTGAGCGACGACGTGATGAACGAAAAATTTGGCCGCCAGCTGCGCGACGGGCTCGAACCCAAGTACAGCACCCAGGAGATTGAATTCCAGATCGAGAGCTACCTGCGCTACCAGGGCGACAAATTCAGCGACTACTTCGACGCCAACACCTACCTGCTCATCACCCGTGCCCTGGATTATTTCGACCCCGCCCGCCGCCACGGCGCCAGCCTGACGCAGGCGCTGGCGCAAGCGCAGGCCAAGTTCCTGCTGGTGAGCTTTTCCACCGACTGGCGCTTTGCGCCGCAGCGCTCGCGCGAGATCGTCAAGGCGCTGCTCGACAACCGCCGCAGCGTGGCCTACGCCGAGATCGACGCCCCCCACGGCCACGATGCGTTTTTGCTCGAAGACCCGCGCTACATGGGCGTGGTGCGCTCCTATTTTGAGAACATTGCGAAGGAACTGGCATGAGCGACAGCCCCCTCTTGCACGCCATTGCACGCCTGGTGCCCGAGGGCAGCCGGGTGCTCGACCTCGGTTGTGGCGACGGCGCCCTGTTGGCGCATCTGCAGCAGGCGCGCGGCTGCAGCGGTTACGGCGTGGAAATTGACGACGCCAAGGTGCTCGCCTGCGTGCGCCGGGGCGTGAACGTGCTGCAGCTCAACCTTGAAGATGGTCTGGCCATTTTTGAGGACAACAGCTTTGACGTCGTGCTGCAGATCGACACCCTGCAGCACCTGCGCAACGCCGAAGTCATGCTGCGGGAGACGGCGCGCATTGGCCGCGCCGGCATCGTCGCCTTTCCCAACTTTGCGCATTGGCCCAACCGCCTGTCCATCCTGCGCGGACGGATGCCGGTCACGCGCCGCCTGCCCTACCAGTGGTACGACACGCCCAATATCCGCGTCGGCACATTCAAAGATTTTGAAGTGCTCGCCGGCAAAAACCAGCTGCGCCTGCGCGACGCCTTTGGCCTGCAAAACGGGCGCGAAGTGCGCTGGCTGCCCAACGCCCGCGCGGGCACGGCGGTGTTCCACTTCGAGCACGGTTAATGCAGGCGGGCTCCAGGGCCGCAGATGCGGCAAGAAAGTCTGTCCTGGGGCATACTTGAAACGGATTGTTGCTTGTTTTTGGAGGCCGCTTGCAGCTTGATATCGCCACCATGCTGTGGATGATCACCGCGCATTCGGTGGTCATGGCACTGGCCCTGGCCATCGTAGGTTGGGGGCAGCGCCGTGACGGTGTGGCCTGGTGGGGTGCGGGGCTGCTGCTGCACGCGCTGGCTTATGCGCTGTACCTGCAGCGCGGGCGTATGCACGACGCCTGGTCGATTGGCCTGGCCAACGTGCTGCTCGCCAGCACCTTTGTGGCCCTGCTGGCGGCCATCAACCAATTCACCAAACGCCCCGTGCGCAGCCTGGAGATGGCGCTGCCGGTGCTGGCCATGGCGCTCGTCACCTCGATCTGGATCGACAACTACGTGGCCCGGGCGACGACTACCAGTCTGTGCCTGGCATTGCAAATCGGACTGCTGCTGCGCGCCCTGCAATCGCCGGTGCAGCCCATTGGCGGGCGGGGTGTGCGGCTGCTGCGCCTGGCGCTGTGGGGCGAGATGCTGGCGCTGCTCGGGCGCGTGGCCAGCGGCCTGTGGGGGCTGATGCACCCCAGCGGGCTGATGTACAGCGACAGCGGCCAGGCGCTGACCTTTTTCTTCGTCTTCATCACCGTGCTGCTGGCTTCGCTGGGCTTTGTCGTCATGACCAAAGACCGGCTCGACGCCAGCAACCGCCGCCTGGCAACCACCGACGCCCTGACCGGCGTCGCCAACCGGCGCTCCATCATCTTTGCCCTGGACCGGGACGCGGCGCGGGCCAAGCGCGTGGGCGAGCCGCTGGCGGTGATGGTGCTCGACATCGACCATTTCAAGCGCGTGAACGACGAGCATGGCCACCTCGGGGGCGACCAGGTGCTGCGCCACGTCGTCAACGTGCTGTGCGACCGCGTGCGCGCGCAAGACATGGTGGGCCGCTACGGCGGTGAAGAATTTTTGATTTTGCTGCCCGACACCGACCTTGCCGGCGCCCTGGTGCTGGCCGAGCAACTGCGCCAGAGCGTGCAAGACTCGGTCTGCCACTGGCAGGGGCAGGCGCTCTCGGTCACGATCAGCATAGGGGTATTTGCGGGCTTGCTCGAACCGCATGACCGCTGGGATATGCTGATCGACGCTGCCGACCGCGCCATGTACCGGGCCAAGCAAAACGGCCGCAACCGCGTTGAAGTCGAAACGCAGCTGCGCATCCCGGTCGTGGCGCCGCAGGCCATCGACGATCCGCACACCTTCCCCATGTCGCTGCAGTGACCGCCGTGGCGGCGAGCGCCGCCGCGCAGTGCCATGCCACACGCTGCCCAGAGAAACCGTTATGAACCGCCCCCCCGCCGCCCCCTTCACCGTCCCCGCGCTGCACAGCGCCGACGCCCTGGCGCACCTCAGCCGCCGCTGGGACGAGGACATCGTGCCCCAGCTGCACGACTACATCCGCATCCCCGCCAAATCGCCCCTGTTCGCACCCGACTGGCAGCAGCAGGGCCTGCTCGATACCGTGCTGCGCAACGCCGCCGACTGGGTGCAGGCGCAAAAAGTCGCCGGCCTGCAGCTCGAAATCGTGCGCCTGCCCGGGCGCACGCCGGTGCTGTTTTTTGAAATTGCGGCGCACAACCACCCCGGTAGCCAAACCGTGCTCATGTACGGCCACCTGGACAAGCAACCCGAGTTTGACGGCTGGCGCGCAGGGCTGGGCCCCTGGACGCCGCACTACGAAGACGGCAAGCTCTACGGTCGGGGCGGCGCCGACGACGGCTACGCGGTGTACGCCAGCATCGCCGCCGTGCAAGAGCTGCAGCGCCAGGGCGTGGCGCACCCGCGCATCGTCGGCCTCATCGAAACCGGCGAGGAAAGCGGCTCGCAAGACCTGCTGCCCTACATCGACGCCTTGAAGAGCCGCCTGGGCGACGTCGGCCTGGTCGTCTGCCTGGACTCGGGCGCGGGCAACTACGACCAGCTGTGGCTCACCACCAGCCTGCGCGGCATGGCCAGCGGCACGCTCAAGGTGCAAATCCTGACCGAAGGCATCCACTCGGGCGACGCCTCGGGCCTGGTGCCGTCGAGCTTTCGCATCATGCGCCAGGTGCTCGACCGGCTCGAAGACGCGGCCACGGGCCGCCTGCTGCCGGCGAGCTTTCATTGCTCCGTGCCACCCGAGCGCGCAGCGCAGGCGCGGGCCACGGCCGCCATCCTCGGGCGCGATCTGTTCAAAAGCTATCCCTGGGCGCACAGCGACTGCGGCGGCGCCAGCACCCTGGCCCTGCCCACCACCGACGACCCGGCGCAGGCGCTCTTGCGCCGCACCTGGGAGCCGACCCTGTCGGTCACCGGCGCCGAGGGCCTGCCCGCGCTGCGCGACGCGGGCAACGTGCTGCGCCCCTACACCGCCTTCAAGCTCAGCCTGCGCCTGCCGCCGTTGGTGGACGCCGCCGCCGCCGTGCAAGAGCTCAAAACCCTGCTCGAAGACAACGCCCCCTACCAGGCGCGCGTCACCTGGGAGAGCGAAGGCGCGGCCAACGGCTGGAACGCCCCCGCCGAAGCCCCCTGGTTCGAGCAGGCGCTGCAAAGCGCCAGCCAGGCGCAGTTTGGCGCCGGCCTGGGCTACATCGGCCAGGGCGGCACCATCCCGCTCATGAACATGCTCAGCCAGGGCTTTCCCAAGGCGCAAATGATGGTCTGCGGCGTGCTCGGCCCCAAGAGCAACGCCCACGGCCCGAATGAATTCCTGCACGTGCCCTACGCCAAGCGCCTGACCGCCGCCGTCGCCCAGGTCATCGCCGCCATGCCGTAATTTGCATGTTTTATGCCGCTAGCCCTTTGTGGGCAAGCGCAAGCAGCTCCTTTTTTGATAGTAAATCGTTTCCCGTTCCTGCGCCCGGCTGGCCACTGGCTGCTGCTGTGTGCCGGCAGCGGCGCGCTCGCCGTGCTGCTGCAGGCGCTGCACCTGCCCGCCGCCGTGCTGCTGGCCTGCATGGTCTGTGCCGTGCTGCTGGCCGTGCGCGGCGCGCAGCTGGCGCTACCGGCCTGGGGTTTTAACGCCGGGCAGGCGCTGCTCGGCTGCCTCATGGCGCAAAGCCTGCAGCCGCGCCAGCTCGCTGCCGTGTGGGCCCACGCGCCGCTGTTCCTGGGCGCCACCCTGCTGCTGATTGGCGCCAGCACCCTGCTGGGCTGGTGGCTCATGCGCCGCCAGGTCATGCCCGGCAGCACCGCGCTGTGGGGCATGACGCCCGGCGCCTCCGCTGCCATGGTGGTGCTCGCCGGCCAGTACGGCGCCGATATGCGCCTGGTGGCCTTCATGCAGTACACGCGGCTGCTGCTCATCACCCTGGTGGCGGCGCTGGTCAGCCGCGCCGTGCTGGGCGAGGCGCCCACTGCCGCGCCCGCCGCCATCGCCTGGTGGGGCCAGCCCAGTGCCGCTGGCCTGGGCTGGACGGCGGCGCTGGTGCTGCTGGGCACGCTGCTGGCGCCGCGCCTGCGCCTGGCCGGTGGCGCCATGGTGCTGCCGCTGCTGGGCGCCGTGCTGCTGCAAAACCTGTGGGGCCAGGCGCCCGCGCTGCCGCCGGCGCTGATGCTGCTGTCCTACGCCAGCCTGGGCTGGAGCGTGGGCCTGCGCTTTACGCGCGCCATCCTGCGGCACGCGCTGCGCACCCTGCCGCAGGTGCTGCTGTGCACGCTGCTGCTGATGCTCGTCGGCCTGGCGACGGGCGCGGTGCTGCACTGGGCCACGGGCCTGGATGCGCTCAGCGCCTTCCTCGCCACCTGCCCCGGCGGTGCGGACTCGATGGCCGTGATCGTTGCCGGCAGCGCGGTCGATACCGGCTTCGTCATGGCCATGCAGCTGGCGCGTTTTCTGCTCGTGCTGCTCATCGGCCCGGCGCTGACGCAGCGCGTGGCCAGGGCGTGCGGGCTGTAGCGCGGTCGGCCCACGCCCACAAGCACAATAGCGGGCCTGTGACCGGCCCCGCGCCCCTTTTTGTCTGTTTGTTATGCCCACCCTCGACTGGCTCAACCGCCCTGCTGCCTTTGCCACCGCCGCCCAGGTGCCTTACCGCCTGCTCGAACCCGTATCCACCCATGGCGACGCGGCGGCGGCCCAAGACAACCTGCTGATCCAGGGCGACAACCTGGAGGCCCTCAAAGCCCTGCTGCCGTTCTACCGGGGCCAGGTCAAGTGCATCTTCATCGACCCGCCGTACAACACCAAGAGCGCCTTCGAGCACTACGACGACAACCTGGAGCACAGCCAATGGCTGTCGATGATGCTGCCGCGCCTGCAGCTGCTGCGGGAGTTGCTGAGCGAGGACGGCTCGATTTGGGTGACCATCGACGACAACGAAGGGCATTACCTCAAGGTGCTGATGGATGAGGTGTTTGGGCGGGGGAATTTTGTGGCGGATATTTCCTGGCACAAGCGTGTCAGCCCCGCTAATGACGCACGCTATTTCAGCGGTGACCATGACCATGTGCTGGTGTACGCCAAGAGCAAATCACAATGGCAGCCCCGCCGGTTGCCGCGCAGCCAGGAGCAGACGCGGTACTACACCAACCCTGACAACGACCCGCGAGGCGACTGGAACTCCGCCGCCTACACCTGTGCGAAAACCGCCGATGAACGCCCCAATCTGTACTACCCCCTGATTCACCCGCGAACCGGCCAGGAGGTATGGCCCAAGCGCACCCGCGTCTGGGCCTATTCGCAAGAAGCGCATGCACAACATCTGCGCGACGGGATGCTGTACTGGGGTGTAGATGGCAATGCCAACACTCCCCGGATCAAAAAATTTCTCACCGATTCCGGCGATGTAGTGCCCCGATCCATTTGGGCGCATAGCGAATCCGGGCACAACCAAGAGGCCATGCTAGAAGGGCTGGCGTTGTTTGCCGAAGACCGTTTCGGCACACCAAAACCCGAACGCTTGCTCCAACGCATCCTGCACATCGCCACCCACCCTGGCGACCTCGTCCTCGACAGCTTCCTCGGCTCCGGCACCACCGCCGCCGTCGCGCACAAGATGGGCCGCCGCTGGATCGGCATCGAAATGGGCGAACACGCCGCCACGCACTGCCTGCCGCGCCTGCAAAAAGTCATTGCGGGCGAGCCGGGTGGCATCAGTCAGGCCGTGGGCTGGCAGGGCGGCGGCGGCTTTCGCTTCTGCGCCCTGGGCGCGCCCATCTTCGACGCGCACGGCTGCATCCACCCGCAAGTGCGCTTCGCCACCCTGGCGGCCTTCGTCTGGCAGCAGGAAACCGGCCAGGCATTTGACCCCGCCCAGGGCCGACCGGGCACGCCCTGGCTGGGCACGCACTCCGTTTTTGATAGCTGCTCGCGCTTGCCAGATGAGGGCCAGCAGCCCATTTCATCAGAAATTCCACCGCAGCCCATCCTGCGCAGCCGCAGCGCCTACTACCTGCTGTTCAACGGCATCCTGGGCGACAAGCGCCCGGCCAGCGGCAACGTGCTCACGCGCGCCGTGCTCGAAACCCTGCTGGAGCTGCACGCCCGCACGCCGCACCCGCAGGCCCCGCTGGTGGTCTATGGCGAGGCCAACCGCCTCGGCCCCGAGACGCTGGCGCGTGCGCGGGTGACCTTCAAGCACATTCCGTACGACGTGAAGGCGAGGTGAGGCCATGGACGATTTCGCCACGGCAGCCGATCTCCAGCAGTGGCTGCGCGCGCACTTTCCGAGGGAAAACGAGCGCCACGAGTGGAAGGAATGGCGCGCGCTCAAGTCCAACATCTCGGGCCGCAAGGGTGACGACCTGGTGTCTTATGTGAGTGCCCTGGCCAACATGGAGGGCGGCTGCGTGGTGATCGGCGCCCAGGACAAGACCTTGGCGCCCACGGGCATCCAGGACTTTGCCGACTACACGCTGGAAAACGTGGTGCACCGCGTGCTGGGCAAGACGCCGGGCCTGCCCTCCATGGGGCTGCACGTGCAGGAGCTGCGCGCCACTGACACCGGCGCCGTGGTGTGGCTGGTGCATGTGCCGCGCCACGCGCCGCGCGAGCTGGTGCTGGCGCACGACCAGGCCTGGCAGCGCGATGGCGACAGCCTGGTGCCGCTGCGCGAGGATCGGCGCCGCGCCATTCTGGCCGAACACCTGCAGGGTGAGGACTGGAGCGCCGCCGTGGTGCCCGGTGCTACGCTGGCCGACCTCGATGAAGCCGCGATTGCCAAGGCGCGTGAAAAATATTTTGAAAAGCACCAACGCGAACCCTGGGCAGCGCAGATACCGCAGTGGAGCACCGAAAAGCTGCTGGACAAGATCGGCCTGACGATTCACGGGCGCATCACCCGCGCCTGCCTGTTGCTGCTGGGCCTGCCCGAGCGCGCCACGGCGCTGCTGTCGCCGCACCCGGCGGAAATCACCTGGAAGGTGGCGGCGGAGCGGGTGGCGGAGCACTTTCACCCGCCTTTCCTGCTCACCACCACCGATGTGGCGCAGCGCGTGCGCAACCCCAACATCAAGCTGTTCCCGGCCAATGAGCTGCTGGCCGTGACCTTGCCGCGCTACGACACCCACACGGTGCTGCTCGAAGGCCTGCACAACTGCCTGGCGCACCAGGACTATGCCCAGGGTGGGCGCGTCGTGGTGGAGGAGTCCACCGGGTTGGTGCGCATGATCAACCTGGGGGGCTTCTTCGATGGCCAGCCCGACGAGTACGCCAGCGGTGCGCGCACGCCCGAGCGCTACCGCAACGAGCGCCTGGCCAAGGTCATGGCCGAGGTGGGCATGATCGACAAGGTGGGTTTCGGCATCCATGACATGGTGCTGGCGCAGCGGCGGCGCTTTTTGCCGCTGCCGGATTACGAGGGCTCGTCCCCGTTGCGCACGGTGTTCAACGTCTACGGGCAGCAGATCGACGAGAACTACAGCCATTGGCTGATGGAGCGCACCGACCTGCCCATCGAACAGGTGTTGTGGCTCGACCGGGTGCAAAAAAAGCACAAGCTGGATGCAGCCCAGGTGGCGCAATTGCGGCGGGCGGGTTTGATCGAGGGGCGCAGCCCCCACCTGAACATCTCGGCCCAATTGGCGGTTGCCACGGGGCAGGAGGTGGCGTACCTGAACCAGCGCCGCCCGGATGCGCAGGACTACCAGGCTGCCTTGTGCAAGCTGCTGGCCCTGGGGCCGCAACCGCGCGCCAAGATCGATGAACTGCTGCTGCCCAAGCTGCAACTGTGGATTCCAGAGCTGGCCCAGCGCAAGGAATACGTCCGAACCCTCCTCAAGGACATGTCCAAGGAAGGGCGTATCCAGAACATTGGCGGCAAAACCAAGGCGGCCCGGTGGGCGCTGGCGCCGGGCGGCACCACACCCAATGACCACCAATGACCACCCATCGCCACCCAATCAAACCCAGGTTTCTCCCAATGAAATTCTGAAAAATCATTTCATATCAATGGGTTGCATTTGGGAAAGTCTTTGCTCTTGTTCCAATCTTCCCTAATCTTTCCCTAATCCATGACCTTCCTCACCCTCAAAACCTACCAGGAACAGGCGCTTGCCACCCTGTCCACCTACGCCCAGGCCGCGCGCCTGCAGGGTGCGGCGCAGGCGTTCGCGCAGCCAGCGGGGCGGCCCTACCAGGCGGGGGCCTTTGGCCGCGTGCCCTGCGTGTGTCTGCGCATTCCCACGGGCGGCGGCAAAACGGTGCTGGCCGCGCACGCCGTGCCGCTCTTGGCGCGCGACTGGGCGGCGGTGGATGCGCCGGTGGCGCTGTGGCTGGTGCCCAGCGACGCGATTCGCACGCAAACCTTGAAGAGCCTGCAAACGCCCGGCCACCCCTACCGCGCGGCGCTGGTCGAAGCCTATGGCGAGGGGCTGCAGGTGTGCACGCTCGATGAGGTGGCGCAGATTGCCCCGCCCGACTGGGGCCGGCGCGCCGTGGTGGTGGTGGCCACCATCCAGAGCTTTCGCGTGGAGGACGCGGGGCAGCGCAATGTCTACAGCTTCTCTGAAGCGTTCGAGCGCCACTTCAAGGGCGTGGAGGAGCGCGCCCTTGCTGCCTTGCGCGATCTGCCCGATGCCCTGGTCACGCCCGAGGACGTGGCGCGCGATACCACTGGCGTGCTGGCGGGCTTTGCGGGCCAGCCGCGCTGGAGCCTGGCCAACTGGCTGGCGCTGCACGCGCCCCTGGTCATCGTGGACGAGGCGCACAACACCAAGACGGACAAGAGCTTCACCGCCCTGCAGCGCCTGAACCCCGCGTTCATCCTGGAGCTGACGGCCACGCCCCTGCCCGCGCAGACCAATGTGCTCTACCACGTGAGCGCGCAGCAGCTCGCCGCCGAGGACATGATCAAGCTGCCCATCGTGCTTGCCGAGCACCGCGAGGGCTGGCCCGCCGCCGTGTTTTCCGCCGTGCAGACGCAGCGCCAGCTGGAGGCCGAGGCGCTCAAGGACGAGGCCGCCGGTGCCGGTTATGTGCGCCCCATCGTGCTCTTTCAGGCGCAAAACGCGGGCGAGGAAATGCCGCCCGAGCAGCTGCGCGACTATCTGGTGGGTGAACTGAAATTGCCCGCCAACCAGATCGTGGTGGCCACGGGCACGCAGCGCGGGCTCGACGACGTTCATCTTGCCGCACGCGACTGCCCGGTGCGCTACGTCATCACCGTGCAGGCGCTGCGCGAGGGCTGGGACTGCCCCTTTGCCTACGTGCTGTGCAGCCTGCAAAAACTCAGCAGCGCCACGGCGGTGGAGCAGCTTTTGGGCCGGGTGCTGCGTATGCCCTACGCGGCGCAGCGTGGGCGCGCGGCGCTCAACCACGCCTACGCCCACGTGTGCGCAGCGGAGTTCTCGCAGGCGGCGCACGCGTTGGCGGATCGGCTGATCGAGCACATGGGTTTTGAGGCGCTGGACGTGGCCAGCATGGTGGCGCCGCTAGGCAGCCTGCCGCTGTGGGATGGATTGGATGAAAATTCCGCTCCAGCGCCCGCACAGCAAGCGCCAATAGCTACTCATTTTGTAGCAATTGAACCCACGCCGCAGCTGCTCGCCCAGCCTGGCGTGCAAGCCCTGCCCGATGGTGCGGGCCTGCGCGCCGTGGCGCACATCGGCGCCGATACCGAAGCCCTGCTGCTGGCCCAGGTGCGTGGCGCCAAAAAGCAGGAACAACTGCGCCAGCAGGTGGCGCAGCACAACGCGCTGCTGGCGGCGCAAAACGCGCCCGCCACCCACGGCCAGCCGTTTGCACCCCTGCCGCGCCTGGCCTACCGCCTGGACGCCCAGGCGCCGCTGTGGCCGCTGGAGCGCGAAGCCGTGCTGGAGGCGGTGGAGGTCGATTGGCTCGCGCCCGCTGCCGTGCAACTGCCCAGCCAGCAGTTGGTGCAGGAGCCCGATCTGTTCGAGATTGGCATGGACGGCCAGCGATTGAGCCTGCGCCTGGCCGACGGCGCGCAAATGCCCATGGACTGGCACACGAGCAGCATCGACGCCCAGACACTGGTGGGCTGGCTGGACCAATCCTTGTTCAAGGCGCTGGCCGACCTGACCCAGGCCCAGCGCCGCGCCTGGCTGGCGGCGGTGGTGAACCACCAATTGCACGCCTGCGGCGTACCGCTGGTGGCGCTGGCGCAGGGGCGCTTTCGGCTGGCACGGGCCATCGAGCACCACGCCGCCGATCTGCGCCAAAGCGCGGCGCAGCGCGCCTTCCGGCAAAAGGTATTGGGCGAAGGGGATGCCGCAGGCACCTGGCTGGTGGAGCCCGATTGGGCGCAGCCCCATGTCTTCGAGCTCAGCCGCTACCCCGCACCGGCGGCCACGCGCTACACCGGGCGCTACCGCTTTGCCAAACATTACTTTCCGGTGCTGGCGGATTTGAAGGACGGCGGCGAGGAGTTTGCCTGCGCCCAGCTCATCGACCGCCACCCGCGCGTGCGCCACTGGGTGCGTAACCTGGATACTGCCCCCTGCGGTTTTGCCCTGCCCACCTCGCGCGGGCGCTTTTTTGCCGACTTTGTGGCCGAGCTGGTCGATGGCCGGGTGGCGCTGCTCGAATACAAGGGCGCGCATTTGCAAAACGACCCGTATGAAATCGAAAAAAGCCAGGTGGGTGCGCTGTGGGCGCGCAAGAGCGGCGGGCGCGCACTGTTTGGCTGGCTGACCCAGCAGGCGCTGGCGCAGCAGCTGGACGCGGTGCTGGCGCCGGGCGCCGGCTAAAAAACCGTACGATGGTCCCCTTTTCTTTTCGCTTCCATTCCCATGTCCGCCTCCCAACTGACGACTTTCACCGCCAGCGATGGTGAGAACCTGGCCCTGCAGGACTGGCCCGGCGAGGGCGCGCCGCGCGCCACCGTGCTGCTGGTGCATGGCCTGGGCGAGCACGCCGGGCGCTACGACGCGCTGGCGCAGCAGCTCAACGCCTGGGGCTACGCGGTGCGCGGCTACGACCAGTACGGCCATGGTGAATCGAGCGGGCCGCGCGGCGCTCTGAACCACCCGCAGCGCCTGCTGGCCGATCTGGCCGATGTGGTCGATGCCACCCGGGCGCGCATGGCCGAGGGCGAAAAACTCGTGCTGCTCGGGCACAGCATGGGCGGCCTGGTGGCGGCGGCCTTCGTCGCCCAGGGGCTGCGCGCGGTCGATGCGCTGGTGCTGTCGTCCCCGGCCTTCGATCCCCGTCTGAGCGCCTGGCAGCGCTGGCTGCTCGGCTGGTTGCCGCAGCTGCTGCCGCAGTTGCGCCTGGGCAATGGGCTGGCGGCGCGCTACCTCTCGCACGACGCGGCGGTGGTGGCGCGCTACGAGAGCGACCGCCTGTGCCACGACCGCATCAGCACGCGCCTGGCGCAGTTCATCGCCCAAACCGGGCCGGCCACCGTGGCCGCCGCGCACCGCTGGCAGGTGCCCACGCTGCTGCTGTGGGCTGGGGACGACCGCATGGTCAACCCCGCCGGCAGCCGCGCCTTTGCCGCTGCCGCCCCGCGCGGCGTGGTGCAGGCGCATGAATTTGCGCCGCTGTACCACGAGTTGTTCAATGAAAGCCCGGAGCTGGCCGAGCCCGTGCTGGAAATGCTGCAGCGCTGGCTGCAAAAAACCATCAAATCAGCCGCAAACGATTGATGGATAAGCGTGAGTAGCTATCAAATTAATAGCGTTTTGGCGCATAGCTGAAGCCCAAAATCCCAGGGGCGGCGTGGGGTATTGTGGTGCGCCGTTGACCCACATCATGGCGTGCCAGCGTCCATCTGGCTAAGGTGCGCCCCCATGCGCGGCGCGTGGACGCCGCGCCGAGGAAACCACGTGACCGACACCGCTACCACCCTGGAGCGCCCCGCAGCGGGCGCCTCCAGCGCCAGCGCCCCCGCACCCGGCGCTGCGCAACGCTCCCCCGAACTCGTGTGCCCCGCTGGCAGCCTGCCGGCGCTGAAAAACGCCATCGACGGCGGCGCTGATTGCGTCTATCTGGGCCTGCGCGACGCGACCAATGCGCGCAACTTCGCCGGCCTGAATTTTGACGAAAAAGCCATCCAGGAAGGCATTGCCTACGCCCATGCGCGTGGCCGCAAGGTGCTGCTGGCGCTCAACACCTACCCGCAGGCGGGCAACCCCGCGCCCTGGCGCGCTGCCGTCGATCGCGCCCATGCCTGGGGCATTGACGCCATCATCCTGGCCGACCCGGGGCTGATGCGCTACGCCTGCGACAAGTACCCCGACCTGCGCCTGCACCTGTCGGTGCAAGGCTCGGCCACCAACCACGACGCCATCAACCTGTACCACCAGCAGTTCAACATCCAGCGCGCGGTGCTGCCGCGTGTGCTCTCGCTCGAGCAGGTCAAGCAGGTGGTGCAGCGCACGCCCGTTGAGATCGAAGTGTTTGGCTTTGGCAGCCTGTGCGTGATGGTCGAGGGGCGCTGCGCGCTCTCCTCGTACGCCACGGGCGAGTCGCCCAACACGCACGGCGTGTGCTCGCCGGCCAAGTTCGTGCGCTGGAAAGAGACGCCGAGCGGCGTCGAATCGCGCCTGAACGGCGTGCTCATCGACAAGTACGGCCAGGGCGAGAACGCCGGCTACCCCACGCTGTGCAAAGGCCGCTTTGACGTGGGGGACGAGAGCAACTACTACGCGCTCGAAGAGCCCACCAGCCTGAACACGCTCGAACTCTTGCCGCAGCTGGTGAAGATGGGCGTGTGCGCCTTCAAGATCGAAGGCCGCCAGAGGAGTCCGGCCTACGTCGCGCAGGTCACCAAGGTGTGGCGCGAGGCGATTGACCACTGCATGGCGCAGGGCCATTTGTACGCGCCCAAGACGGCCTGGATGGCCAGCCTCGACCAAGTGGCCGAAGGCCAGCAGCACACCCTGGGGGCCTACCACCGGCCCTGGAAGTGAAGCCTCCAATGCCTCTTTGCTCCCCTCCTCCTCTGGGGGAGAGCACCTTCTTGCTCCCTCCCCCTCTGGGGGAGGGTTGGGGTGGGGGCCAGCGGAGCAAGCCTCACCGCTGCGCTGCAACGAGCCGCCCCCATCCCAACCTTCCCCCAAGGGGGGAAGGAGCCATACCCCGAATACCGAAAGCCTTGCCATGAAACTCGCCCTGGGCCCGCTGCAGTACTACTGGCCGCGCAGCACCGTTTTTGATTTTTACCAAGCCATGGCCGAAACCGCCGTGGACATCGTTTACCTGGGCGAAGCCGTGTGCTCGCGCCGCAAGGAGCTGCGCCAAAGCGACTGGATCGACATCGCCCGCATGTTGCGTGACGCGGGCAAGGAGCCGGTGATGTCCACCATGGTGCTGCTCGAATCGACCAGCGACGTGGCCGACATGCACAAAATCGTGCGCGACGAGGCGTTTTTGATTGAAGCGGGCGACATGGGTGCGGTGCAAAACCTGGCGGGCAAGCGTGCTTTCGTCGCCGGGCCGCAGCTCAACATCTTCAACGCCGACACCCTGGCCTGGATGGCCGGCCTGGGCGCCACGCGCTGGGTCATGCCGCTGGAGATGAAGCACAGCGACCTCGCCGCCATCCTGGCGCACAAGCCCGCCGGCCTGCAGACCGAAGTCTTTGCCTATGGCCGGATGCCGCTGGCGTTCTCGGCACGCTGCTTTACGGCGCGCCACTACAACCTGCCCAAGGACGACTGCGGTTTTCGCTGCATCGAGCACCCCGACGGCCAGCTGCTGCAAACGCGCGAAAAAGAAAGCTTTTTGGTCATTAACGGCATCCAGACGCAGTCGGCCAAGGTACACAACCTGCTGGGCGACGTGCCCCAGCTCGCCGCCCTGGGCGTGGACGTGCTGCGCCTGTCGCCGCAGTCGCAGCACATGGACAAAATCGTTGCCGCCTTCGATGCTGCGCGCCACCACCAGGCCCCGGCCCTGTCCACGCTGCGCCCCTTCATGCCCGAAGAACCCTGCAACGGGTATTGGCATGGAAAACCCGGCCTCGATCTGGTAGAACCCGCCTTGTCCTGACGTTTTTTGCAAGGATTGCCCATGATGGCTTCCCCCGCCCCCTTCACCCTGCCCACGCCCGTGGGCGCTGTGCTGGCGCGCCTGCCCGCCTACCCGGGCTCCGTGCTGCTGGTCACAGCGATCAACTTTGCGCTCGCGCGCCAGCTGCCGCAGGACGTCAAAGACCTGCTGCAAGGCAAGCACCTGGCCATTCGCGTGCGCGATGCGCGCCTGGCGTTTGACTTCTCCTGGAACGGCCAGCGCTTCGTGCCCAGCAGCGCGCAGGCCGAGCCCGACCTGACCATCAGCGCCAACGCGCAAGACTTCATGCTGCTGGCGCAGCGCCGCCAGGACCCCGACACCCTGTTCTTCAACCGCCGCCTGGTGATGGAAGGCGACACCGAACTGGGCCTGGTGGTGAAAAACGCCCTCGATGCGCTGGAGCTGCCCGTGCTCGACCCCAGCCACTGGAGCCCGCGCGCCGTGCTCGCGCGCCGCGCGCCGCACCTGGCACGCCAGCTGCCGCCGCTGCCCACGTTCTCATCCCTGTTTGGAGGCCGGCCATGAGTGACGACCCTGCCACTTCCAGCGCGCACCTGCCGCTGGTGTATTCCTGCTCGGGCTGCTCCAGCGCGGCGCAGTTGGCCAACCATGTCGCGGTGCAAATGGACCGGCGCGGCGTGGCCGAGATGTCGTGCATCGCCGGCGTTGGCGGCGACGTGCCGCAGCTGGTCAAGCTCGCCAAATCGGGGCGCCCCATCATCGCCCTCGACGGCTGCCCGCTCGAATGCGTCAACCACAGCCTGGCGCGCCACGGCGTGCAGCCCGCGCGCCACTACCAGCTGCACAAATACGGCGTGAAAAAACGCAACCACCAGGACTTTGACGCCGAACAGGCCACACAGGTGCTGGGCCAGGTCGAGGCCGACCTGCTCGACAAACCCCTGCGCCAGGAGGCGGCATGAGCGCTGCGCGCGTCATCGTCGGCATCTCCGGCGCCAGCGGCGCGGTCTATGGCGCGCGCCTGTTGCAGATGCTGCGTGAAATTGGCGGCATCGAGTCGCACCTGGTCGTCTCCGACGCCGGCTGGCGCAACCTGCGCCACGAAATGGATCTGTCGCGCCCAGAGGTCGAGTCCCTGGCCGACGAGGTGCACGACATCGCCAACGTCGGCGCCAGCATCGCCAGCGGCTCGTTTGCCACGCTCGGCATGGTGGTTGCCCCCTGCTCCATGCGCACCCTGGCGGCCATCGCCCATGGCCTGGCCGACAACCTGCTGACGCGCGCCGCCGATGTCGTCTTGAAAGAGCGCCGCCGCCTGGTTCTGCTCACGCGCGAGTCGCCGCTGCACCTGGTGCACCTGCGCAACATGGCCACGGCCACCGAGCTGGGCGCCATCTGCTGCCCGCCCATGCCCGCCTTCTACCAGCGCCCGACCACGGTGGGCGAGATCGTCGATCACAGCGTGGCCCGCGCCCTGGACCTGCTGGGCATAGAGCACGACCTCGTCACCCGCTGGCCCGGCCTGCCGCTGGACGCTTGATTTTCGCTATTATTTTTATAGCTGCTAGCGCTTGATATACAAGCGCTAGCGCCATTTTTGACCCTGAAAATGCACTACCGCGATCTGCGCGACTTCATGGCCCAGCTCGAAGCCGCTGGCGAGCTGCGCCGCATCAGCGCCCCGGTCTCGCCGCACCTGGAGATGACGGCGCTGGCCGACCGCGTGCTGCGCGCCGGCGGCCCGGCGCTGCTGTTCGAGAATCCCACCGGTCACAAGATGCCCGTGCTGGCCAACCTGTTTGGCACGCCCGGCCGCGTGGCGCGCGCGCTGGGCGTGGCCGGATTGGGCGAAATTCGCGCCTTTGGCGAGGTGCTGGCGCAGCTCAAGGAACCCGAGCCGCCACGCGGCATGAAAGAGCTGTGGGGCAAGCGCGAGCTGCTCAAAACCCTGTGGAGCATGGCCCCCTCGGTCGTGCGCCGCCCGCCGTGCCAGCAAATCGTGTGGGAGGGCAGCGACGTGGACCTGGCCCGCCTGCCCATCCAGCACTGCTGGCCCGGCGACGTTGCGCCGCTGGTCACCTGGGGCCTGACCATCACGCGTGGGCCGAACAAACCGCGCCAGAACCTGGGCATCTACCGCCAGCAGGTGATCGGCAAAAACCAGCTCATCATGCGCTGGCTCTCGCACCGGGGCGGGGCGCTCGATTTTGCCGAGCACTGCCGCCAAAACCCCGGCCAACCCTACCCGGTGGCGGTGGCGATTGGCGCCGACCCGGCCACCATCCTCGGCGCCGTCACGCCCGTGCCTGATACGCTGTCGGAATACCAGTTCGCCGGCCTCTTGCGCGGCGCGCGCACCGAGGTTGCCCCCGCGCTGGGCGTGCCGCTGCAAGTGCCCGCCCAGGCCGAGATCGTGCTCGAAGGCCACATCCACCCCGACGCCAACCACAAAAGCGGCTGGCAGCACGCGCTCGAAGGGCCGTATGGCGACCACACCGGCTACTACAACGAATGCGCCGAGTTCCCGGTGTTCACCGTCGAGCGCATCACCCAGCGCCAGGACGCGCTCTACCACAGCACCTACACCGGCAAGCCGCCCGACGAGCCCGCCATGCTGGGCCTGGCGCTCAACGAACTCTTCGTGCCGCTGTTGCAGCGCGCCTTCCCCGAAATCATCGACTTCTACCTGCCACCCGAAGCCTGCAGCTACCGCATGGCCGTGGTGCGCATCAAAAAAGCCTACGCCGGCCACGCACGGCGCGTGATGATGGGCGTGTGGAGCCACCTGCGCCAGTTCCTGTACACCAAGTTCATCGTGGTGGTCGATGACGATATCGACGTGCGCGACTGGAAAGAAGTCATCTGGGCCATGAGCACGCGCATGGACCCAGCGCGCGACACGATGCTGATCGAGCACACGCCCATCGACTACCTGGACTTCGCCTCGCCCGTGGCCGGCCTGGGCAGCAAGATGGGGCTCGATGCCACCCACAAATGGCCCGGCGAAACCCAGCGCGAATGGGGCCGCACCATGGCCATGGACGCTGCCGTCAGTCAGCGCATGAACCAGCTGGCCGACGACCTGGGGCTGTAGCGCGAGCGCGGCAACGTTTACAGCGTATCGCGCTGCACAAAACCGGCCGCCGGCGCCGGCTCGGGCAGGTGGGCGCTGACCTCCACCCGCTCCACCCGCGCCGCCGACGGGCCCTGGTGCGCCCAGTCGATCAGCGCCTGCACCTGCGCCTGCGGGCCGCAGACCAGGGCCTCCACCGTGCCGTCGCTGCGGTTACGCACCCAACCGCGCAGCCCCCGCTGCAAGGCCTGGGCAATGGTCGATTGGCGGTAGTACACCCCTTGCACGTGGCCAAAAATGCGCAGGTGGCGGGCAGTGTCGAGAAGTTCGGCAGACATGGGTAAAGGCAAAGAAAAAATACGGGGGTGACACTGTACGCCTGCGGCGGCGCTCTGGCGGATGGAGGCTGCGTTGGCTGCTATGGTTTTTTCTTGGTGCTGCGGGAGCGCCTGGCGGGCGGCAGCGGGGAGGAGGACGCATCTGGGGGCGGCAGGTAGTTGGCGGCGGTGACCACGCTGTGCCCTGTTTGGTCTTCGAGCTGCTGGCGGGCGTTTTTGGCAATGCGGCCTCCGGCCTTGGCAGCGGTGGCGTTTTCTGCCATGCCGGTGGCCTGCTGGCGCTCGGCAATCTGGCGCGTAGAGAGCTCGGCCAGGGCGGTGAAGATGAGTTCCGCCTCGCTCATGTGGTCGCGCAGGTTGTGGCTGGACAGGCCCTTGGCCTCCTTGTGCTCGGCCACGGAGAGGCCCGACCAGGTTTGGTGGATGAGGTTGGTGAGGATGGCGTATTCGCGCCCCTTTTCCACACCGTGCTCGCTCCAGTAATCGGTGAGCTTGTTGCGCGTCTCCTGCCCGCCCATGCGCTGCTGTATCCATTTTTCGCTGCGCCCCTGCTGCTGCCAGGTCTGGCGGGCACGATCCAGCGCCTGGGCAGGGTCGGCAATCTCCTGCATACGCTCGTAACCCACCTTGGCCAGCCACCGCTTGATGGGCTCGGCCTTGGGGCTGGGGATGGATTGCACGATGCGCAACAGGCTTTCTGCCGTGGCGCAGTCGGTCAGCCGCTGCTTGCCGTCGGCGGCGGGTAGTTTGAACTGTCGACAATCTGTCGACAGTTCAGCCCCGTCCTCGGTTTTGACGCGCAGCTTCATCTTGAACCAGTAGTCGCGGGCGTTGTCACTGCCCGTCAGCACCTGAACGATGTCAATCACCGAAAACCACCAGGTCTCGGTGGCTTCGTCGTACAAGCGGCGGATGGCTTGGCCTTCGAATGCGCTGGGAAAAATTTTCATCAACAGCTCCTGTGGCGGGGGGCAGTACCCGATATTACTGTATGCATTACCAGTTGCGCGAGCCCGCCTATTTCCCCCAGCCAGGCCCCCCTGTGCCACACTCGCCCCCCTATGTCCCCCACCGAATGGGCCGAAGCGGCCCTGCAACAGTTTGACGCCGTGGTGCAGGCCGCCGACGGTTTTCGTCCCCGCGCCGGCCAGCGCAGCATGGCGGCGCAGGTGGCGCAGACCTGCAGCGCCGCGCAGCTGGGCAAGGTGGAAGAAGGCGAGGGCGAGGCGCCGCCGCAGCGCGCCCTGGCCGTGATCGAGGCGGGCACGGGCGTGGGCAAGTCGCTGGCCTACAGCGCGGCGGCCATCCATGTGGCGCTGGCGCGGGGCACGCGGGTGGTGATTTCGACCGCCACCGTGGCGCTGCAGGAGCAGCTCGTCCATAAAGATTTGCCGCAGCTGGCGGCGCGCATGGCGCAGCCCTTTGCCTTTGCCCTGGCCAAGGGGCGCGGGCGCTATGTGTGCAAGCTCAAGCTCGAACGCCTGGCCAGCGGCGTGGGCGAGGACGACGACGTGGTGCCCGACGACCTGCTGGCCGAGCAGGCCCAGGAGCAGCGCGCCGCCCTGCGCAGCAGCCGCGCCCACACTGAGCGCCAGCAGTTCTACACCCAGCTGGCCGACACCCTGGCCAGCAGCCAGTGGAATGGCGACCGCGACGAGTTGCCCACCCCGCCCGAGCCCGAGCTGTGGGCCAGCGTGGCCGCCGACGCGCACACCTGCACCAACAAGCACTGCCCGCTGTTTTCCAGCTGCAGCTACTTCGAGCGGCGCAAGGAGCTGGTGGCGGCGCAGGTGATCGTGGCCAACCACGATTTGCTGCTGTCCTCCATCGGCGCGCGGCTGCTGCCCGAGCTCGACAACTGCCTGCTCATCCTCGACGAAGCGCACCACCTGCCGGCCACGGCGCTGGCGCAGTTTGGCTCGGAGATGGACCTCTCGCGCCTGTCGTGGATCGACAAACTCGCCAGCCGGGCGCTGCGCATTGGCCAGCTCGTCGAGGTCGAAGAAATTGCCGACGTGCCCCAGCACGCCGCCCGCCTGCGCGCCGCGCTGCAAGAGGTGGCCCGCCTGGCGCTGGAGCTGCACGGCCACGCGCTGCAGGCGCCCGTGCCCGACAAAGGCCGGCGCTTTGCCAGCAGCCAGCCCACGCGCGCGCGCCTGCCCGGCGGCCTGCTGCCCGCCGCCCTGGCCGAGCCCCTGGGCCAGGCGGCGCACCATGCGGGCGGCTTTATCGACGCGCTGCGCGCCATCGCCAAGGCGCTGCGCAGCCAGCTGCGCGACAAGCCCGAGGACGCGCGCCGCCTGTCGCAGCTCTACGCCCAGGCCGGTGCGCTCGCGCCCCGGCTCGAAGGCGTGCACGCCTGCGCCCAGCTGCTGCTGCAAGAAGCCCCCGAGGGCGCCGTGCCCGCCGCCAAATGGTTCACCCTGGCGCAGGAGGGCGAGTTTTTGGTGCTGCGCGCCCACGCCAACCCGGTGCTGCCGGGCAACACCCTGCGCCAGCACCTGTGGTCGGGCGTGCGCGGCGCGGTGCTCACGTCGGCCACGCTCACGAGCTGCGGGCAGTTTGATTTCTTCCTGCGCGAAAGCGGCCTGCACGGCGACCCCGACGTGACCACGCTCACCGTGCCCAGCCCCTTCGACTACGCCCGCCAGGGCACGCTGGTCGCCCGCGAAACCCGCGCCGAGCCGCGCGACGCCGCCGCCTTCACCACCGAGATGGTGGATGCCCTGCTGTGCGACCTGGCGCAGGTGGCCTCGGGCGCGCTGGTGCTGTTCACCTCGCGCGAGCAGATGCGCCAGGCGGTGGAGGCCCTGCCCACCGCCCTGCGCGCCAGCGTGCTGGTGCAAAACCAGTGGCCGCGCCAGCAGCTCTTGCGCCAGCACCGCGAGCGCGTGGGCGCGGGCTTGCCGTCCATCATTTTTGGGATGCAATCCTTTGGCGAGGGGCTGGATTTGCCCGGCAGCCTGTGCGAGTCGCTCTTCATCACCAAGCTGCCCTTTGCCCCGCCCGACGACCCCGTGGGCGAGGCCCGGGCCGAATGGCTGCGCGCCAGCGGGCGCGACCCGTTCAGCGAACTGGTCGTGCCCGCCACCGCCATCCGCCTGGCGCAGTGGGTGGGCCGGGCGATTCGCACCGAAGACGACCAGGCCCATGTGTACTGCTACGACAAGCGCCTGGTGCGCACCAACTACGGCCAGCGTCTGCTCCAAGGGCTGCCACCGTTTGCGCTGCAGCGCAGCGAGGCGCTTGGCTAAACTATTGTTTTGATAGCTGCTTGCGCTTGTCTGGCAAGCCTTGCAGCCATTTTAACCCTTTTTTTCACCCCATGAGCACCACCATCCCCGCCTGCCCGCAATGCGGCCAGAACAACACCTACCCCGATGGCGCCCAGTACATCTGCCCCGACTGCGCGTTTGAATGGCCGCAGCAGGCCGAGGCGGGCACCGATGCCCCCGAGGCCGCCGCCGCCGTGCGCGACGCCCACGGCACCCCGCTGGCCGATGGCGACGCCGTCATCCTGGTCAAGGACCTGAAGGTCAAAGGATCGTCCTCGGTGCTGAAAAAAGGCAGCAAGATCAAGGGCATCCGCCTGGTCGATGGCGCCGACGGGCACAACGTGGACTGCAAGACCGAGCTTGGCCCGATGCTGCTCAAATCCGAATTCCTGAAAAAAGCCTGACCATGCCCGCGCCGATTGCCGTCATCGACTTTGAAACCACCGGCATGACCCCGGCGCAGGGCGCGCGCGCCACCGAAATCGCCATCGTGCTGCTCGAAGGCGCGCAGGTGGTCGATCGCTATGCCAGCCTGATGTACACCGGCGTGCCCATCCCGCCCTTCATCGAGCAGCTCACCGGCATCAGCAACGCCCTGCTCGAAAGCGCCCCGCCCGCCGCCGAGGTCATGCGCGCAGCGGCGCGCTTCGTCGGCAACGCGCCCATGGTGGCGCACAACGCAGCGTTCGACAGCAAGTTCTGGCAGGCCGAGCTGGGGCGCATTGGCCTCGAAGCCCCCCAGCCCTTTGCCTGCACCGTGCTGCTCTCGCGCCGCGTGTACCCCGACGCCCCCAGCCACAAGCTGGGCAATCTGGTGGCACACCTGGGTCTGCCGCGCGCGGCCCGGGCCCACCGCGCCCTGGCCGACGCCGAGATGACCGCCGCCCTGCTGGCGCGCCTGCAGGCCGACCTGGCGCAGCGCTACCAGGCCCTGTGGCCGGTGCACGCGCAGCTCATGCAGCTGCAGCGCTGCAAGCCCCAGGCCATGGCGCGGCATTTGCAGGCGGCGCTGCTTTAAGCGTCAGCATGTTCTAAGGAGTCTTCGCCCATGTCCGCCTCCGCCCTCGCGATCGGCCAGATCGACACCGTGCTCTGCGGCCGCGCCGTGCCCTGCCTGCGCCCCAACGGCAGCCCCGGCGGCCTGAGCGCCATCGCCAAGCAGCCCGTGGCCGGGCCGGTGGCGGTCGGGCCGCTGGGCCTGGCGGGCGATGAGCAGGGCGACACCCGCGTGCACGGCGGGCCGGACAAGGCCATCCACCACTACGCGCTCGAACATTACCCCGCCTGGCGCGCCGAGCTGGGGGCGCAGCCGGTGCTCGCTGCGCCCGGCGCCTTTGGCGAGAACCTGGCGAGCCGGGGCGTGACCGAGGCCAACCTGTGCTGGGGCGACCAGGTGCGCATCGGCAGCTGCCGGCTGGAGCTGGCGCAAAGCCGCCAGCCCTGCTGGAAGCTCAACACCCGCTTTGCCACCCCCGACATGGCGCTGCGCGTGCAGCGCACGGGCCGCACCGGCTGGTACTGGCGCGTGCTGCAAGAGGGCCAGCTGCAGGCGGGCGACGGCATTTACCTGCTGGCGCGCCCGCACCCCGAATGGCCGCTGGCGCGCGTGATTGCGCTGCTGTACGAGCGCGAGCTCGACCCCGCCGTGCTGCGCGCCTTTGCCCAGCTGGCGCTGCCGCCATCGTGGCAGCGCATCGTGCAGCGGCGCCTGGACAGCGGCCAGGTCGAGGACTGGAGCGCGCGCGTGCAGGGCGGCTAGCGCCGCCGCCTCACTTCCAGCGCAGCGGCTCCAGGTGCACGCTGCCGCGCTGGCTCGACAGCGTGAGCGCGCCCTCCTGAATGGTGGCCTGCAGCTGCATACTGCGCTCGGCCAGGCTGGCGAGCTGCTGCGCCTCTTCCGCTGGCAGGCGCCAGACCTGCAGCTTGTCGAGGCGCGAGAGTTTGTTCGTGATGCCCTTCCACCACACCTCGGCGGCGTGGTGGAAGGCGTATACCACCACCGCATCGGCACGGCTGCAGGCCTTGGTCAGGGGCTTGTCCTCGGGCTGGCCGACCTCGATCCACAGGCGCTTGCGGCCGGTGAAGTCGGTCAGCGAGGCGTCCGGATCGTCCGGGTCGGACAGGCCGGCGCCAAAGGCGAGCGTGCCGTCGCCCCGGCAGGTGTCTTGCAACGCGTGCGCCTGCAGCGCCAGCGCCACCAGGCGCACCATCATGCGCTCGTCGGTTTCGCTCGGGTGGCGCGCCAGGGTCAGCTGGTGGTCGGCGTAGTAGCCGTGGTCGATGTCGGCAATCTGCAGGTTGGCTTTGAAAATGGTGGATTTGATGGCCATGCGGCGCTCCAAAAAAGAGAGCTGCCAGCGCAAGCCTGGGCTTGTTTTGGCAGCTCTTTGTACTGCAAACGCTTTTTAGGCAACGCTAAAAAAGTCCCTCCCGCGCGTCGCATCCCCGGTTTGGGCGATCTGCGGCGTTGCAAATGCTCGCAATAGCTGCGGCTATTGCTGCGCTTTGCGCCTTGCAGCTCATCCCAAACCGGGGCGCATCGCATCGCGGGGACTTCTTCAGCGTCGCCTTAAATCAAGCGTGAGCAGCTATGGTTTTTATAGTTGGGTATTTACACCCGGCGCGCCAGCTCGGCGGCCTTGCCGATGTAGCTTGCGGGCGTCATGGCCAGGAGGCGCTCCTTGTCGGCCGCCGGAATGTCCAGGCTGGCGATGAGCTGGTGCAGCGCGGCGGCGGTGACGGTCTTGCCGCGCGTGACTTCCTTGAGCTTTTCGTACGCGCCCTGCACGCCGTAGCGGCGCATCACGGTCTGGATGGGCTCGGCCAGCACTTCCCAGGCGGCGTCCAGGTCGGCGGCCAGGGCTTCTTCGTTCAGTTCGAGCTTGTTCAGGCCCGTCATCAAGGCGCTGTAGGCCAGCGCGGTGTAGCCCCAGGCGACGCCGATGTTGCGCAGCACCGTGCTGTCCGTCAGGTCGCGCTGCCAGCGCGAGACGGGCAGCTTTTGCGCCAGGTGCGTGAGCAGGGCGTTGGCCAGGCCCAGGTTGCCTTCGGCGTTTTCAAAGTCGATGGGGTTGACCTTGTGCGGCATGGTGGACGAGCCGATCTCGCCGTCCTTGAGCTTTTGCTTGAAGTAGCCCAGGCTGACGTAGCCCCAGATGTCGCGTGCCAGGTCGATCAAGATGGTGTTGGCGCGCGTGGTGGCGTCGAACAGCTCGGCCATGTAGTCGTGCGGCTCGATCTGGATGGAGTAGGGCTGGAACGTCAGGCCCAGGCCCTGGGGCTCGGGCGTTTGCACCACTTTTTGGCTGAAGGCTTCCCAGTCAAAGTCGGGCCAGGCCGCCAGGTGGGCGTTGTAGTTGCCGACGGCGCCGTTCATTTTGGCGAGGATTTTGACCTCGGCGATGCGCGCGCGCGCCGCCTGCAGGCGCACGACGACGTTGGCCAGCTCCTTGCCCACGGTGGTCGGGCTGGCCGTTTGCCCGTGCGTGCGGCTGAGCATGGGCACGCCGGCGTGCTGGTGCGCCATGGTGCGCAGCTTGGCGATGATGGCATCGAGCTGCGGCAGCATGACCGCGTCGCGCCCGGCCTTGAGCTGCAGCGCGTGGCTGGTGTTGTTGATGTCCTCGCTGGTGCAGGCAAAGTGCACGAACTCGGCGGCTTTTTCGAGCGCCGGGTGGCCTTTGAACTGCTTCTTGATCCAGTACTCCACGGCCTTGACGTCGTGGTTGGTGACCTTTTCCTCGGCCTTGATGGCGGCGCAATCTTCCTCATCAAAATCGGTTACCAGGCTTTGCAGGTAAGCGCGATCAGCTATCGAAAGAGGAGCAAATTCAGCAAAGCCGGCATCCGACAGGGCGATGAACCAGGCGATTTCGACCTGCACGCGCCGGTGCATATAGCCGTACTCGCTCATGATCGGGCGCAGGTGGGAGAGTTTGGCGGCGTAGCGGCCGTCCAGCGGGGACAGGGCGGTGATTTCGGACATAGCCCGCCATTGTAGGTGGCGCCCCCAAGCCTGGTGCAAGCGTGGCTCGATAGAATCAGCCCCCATTCATTTGCAGGCCCATCCATGAAATTGATCGGTTCGCTCACCAGCCCCTACGTGCGCAAAGTGCGCGTGGTGCTGGCCGAAAAAAAGCTCGACTACCAATTCGTAGCCGAAAACGTCTGGGCCGCCGACACCCAGATTGCCCGCAGCAACCCCCTGGGCAAGGTGCCCTGCCTGCTGATGGAAGGCGGCGCGGCGCTGTTTGACTCGCGCGTTATCGTCGATTACCTCGACACCCTCTCGCCCGTGGGCAAGCTGCTGCCGGTGCCCGGGCGCGAACGCGCCGAGGTCAAGACCTGGGAGGCGCTGGCCGACGGCCTGCTCGACGCCGCCATCCTGGTGCGCCTGGAAAACACTTTTGAAGGCCGCAGCGCCGAGCAGCGCAGCCCCGCCTGGATCGCGCGCCAGATGGGCAAGGTGCACGCCAGCCTGCTGGCGCTGGCCCAGGGCCTGGGCGACAAACCTTACTACTGCGGCAACCACCTGAGCCTGGCCGACATCGCCGTCGGCTGCGCCCTGGCCTGGCTGGAGTTTCGCTTTCCTGAGCTGGCCTGGCGCAGCGAGCACCCGAACCTGGCGCGCCTGATCGACAAGCTCGCGCAGCGCGCCAGCTTTGCCGACACCCGCCCGCCGGCGTAAGCCCCCAGTTGCCTTGCCGGCAGATGCGCAAAAGGCCACCGAGGTGGCCTTTTTGCTGCAAGAAAAAAGTTGCGAAGCGTCCCGAAACGAAGAAAGAGAGGGAGGGAGGAGAAGCGTTCCAGGGTTGCAATCGATAAGTACCCGAAAGGCTTCGCAACGTCAAAACCGGTGCACTGTCAGGAGACTGTTTCTCTTGCGCCGTGCATGTTTCATAGAGTAGGGGCGCGCCACCAAAGTTCCAGCCCCTGATTGCAAGTAAATGTAAACAATTTCACACCAAGGCCAGAATGCGTTCGAGCGGCCAGCTCACGCGCACGTCTTTGTAGGCCATGGGGGCGGTGATTTTCCACTGCGCCAAAGTGGTGTCGCGCGGGATCATTTCCCCCGTCGGCGCGCCGCTGCGCGAGAGCACCACGGCGACGCGCGGCGTGGTTGCGCTCGCGCCCCGGCGCAGCACCACGGCCACCTCCTGGCTGGCCAGGCGTACCAGGGTGCCGGGCGGGTAAATGCCCAGGGTTTTGACCAGGGCGGCGCCGGCCTCATCGACCTGGCGCGTCTCGTCGTAGTAGCTGCCCTGCATGGCGGCGGTGGCCAGCATGGGGGTGCGCGAGGCGCGCGGCGCAATGCGGGCGCCAAACACGTCGGCGCGCTGGATCAGGCGCGCGAGCTGCTCGGCTGGGGTCTTGTCGGCCAGCGGGCCGGGCGTGCGCTCGTGGTGGCGGCGCACGGCTTCGAGCCACAGCGGGTCGGCCACGCCCAGGTGCTGCAGCTGCTGCGCCGACTGTGCGGCGTGGTTTTCAATCGCCATGATCTGCGGCCAGGACAGCGGATCGGTCTGCAGCGCCAGATGGTCTTGCAGCGCCGTCATGGCAATGTTCATGGACAGCGCCGCGCGCCCGACCTGCAGCGTGCGCTGTTCGTCCCAGTGCAGCGTCTCGCGCGCCGTCACCATGCAGGCTGCGGCCACCAGCACGGCGTGGGTGGCGCTGTACATCTGCGTCTCTTGCGCCGACAGCATGATCAGCGCCAGCAGCGTGGCGTCGGGCTGCTGCTGGCTGTGGCGTGCCAGCTCCTCGTGCAGCAGGTGAAAGCGCTCGCCAAAATCGTGCACCTGGGGCGCACGCAGCAGCTGGCTGGCCCGCATCTGCAGCTCCAGCCAGGCCGGCGGTCCCTGCTGGGCGCGCTCGCGTGCGCTGGCGCTGACGGTGTCGCGGGCGTTGATCTGCATCTTGGCGATCTGGCCCAGCGCCTTGTCCTCGCCCACCATCTGGTGCAGCTGGTGCAGGTAGGTGCGGTGGCTGTCGCCCGATTCATCGGTATCGACGCACAGATCAACGCCGCGCGCCTGCAGCGTTTCGAGCTCAGCACGGTTGCGGATGACGTAGCCGCGCTGCGCCAGCAGCGCCCCCTGGGCGCCGCGAAGGGCAAACGGCAGTGGCCGACCCAGCGGAATGGAGTCGATGTTGAGCGTAATCAGGTTCATGGCTGCGCCCGATTATCCCCGCTGGGGCTGTCTGTTACGAAATGTGCGTGAGGCCAAAAACCACGGCCCACAGCGCCAGGATGGCGTCGCGCTCGGCCTGCACGGGCGCCGGGTCAATTTGCAGCGAGGCTTCGTCCAGGCGCGCCTTGTGCTGCAGGCGGCGCAACTCGCGGTAGGCGTCGGCCGCCGTGCAGCCCACACCCAGGGGCAGCAGGCCGGCGCTTTCGGCGTGCTGCAGCAGGGCGATGTTGCCCCAGTTGCCCACCAGGCGCGGGTGCGCGCCCGAATGCGCCAGCACCAGGTATTGCAGGGCGAATTCCGCATCCACCATACCGCCCGCGCTGTGCTTGACGTCAAACGCGTCGGCGCGCACGGCGTGCGCGGCGCGCATACGCTCGCGCATGGCCATGATTTCCTGGCGCAGCGCCTGCGGGTCGCGCGGCGCGGTGATGACGGCCTCGCGCACGGCGTCAAAGCGTGCGCGCAGGTCTTCGCTGCCGAGCACGAAGCGTGCGCGCGTCATGGCCTGGTGCTCCCAGGTCCAGGCGGTGTTGCTGCCGCGCTGCTGCTGGTAGGCGGCGTAGGCGCCAAAGCGCGTGACCAGCAGGCCGGAGTTGCCGTTGGGGCGCAGGGCGGTGTCGATCTCGAACAGATCGCCCTCGCCGGTTTTCACGGTCAGCCAGTTGATGAGCTTGCGCACGAAGGCGGCGTAGATCTCGGGCGCGCGCTCGTCCTCGTCGTCGAAGACGAAAACAATGTCCAGGTCGCTGCCGTAGCCCAGCTCCTTGCCGCCGAGCTTGCCGTAGCCAATGATGGCGAATTGCGGCGCCTCGCGGTGGCGGCCCTTGAGGCGCTGCCAGCACCACTGCGCCGTCACGCGCAGCACGCTGTCGGCGAGCAGCGAGAGGTCGTCGGCCACCTGCTCGACGGTGATGCGCCCTTCCACGTCGCGCGCCAGGGTGCGAAAGACTTCGGCGTGGTGCGCGCGGCGCAGCAGGTCGAGCAGGTTCTCGTCGTCGTCCTCGCCGGTCGATTGCAGCGCCGCGCGGCGCAGCTCCAGCTCGTGTTCAAAATCCTGCGCCACAAAGCGCTCGGCCAGCAGTTATCACGCCCGGGTGTTGCTGCAGGTAGCGCGCCGGCCAGCGCGCCGCGCCCAGCAGGTGCAGCAGGCGCTCGTGCACCAGCGGGCGTTCGAGCAGCAGCGCCAGGTAGCTCTCGCGGCGCAGCAGCGATTCGAGCCAGTCGATCAGGCGCAGCGCAGCGGTTTCGCTCACGCGCGCCTCGGTCAGCCATTGGCCGGTGCGCTGTACCAGGCGCAGCAGGCGCTGGCGCGTTTCGTCGCGCAGCGCCTGCACGCGCGGGTGTTCGCGCCACTGCGCTACGCGGCTGCGCAGCTCGCCGTGCAGCTGCGCCAGCAGCGCATCGAGGTCGGGCGGGTTGGCGCTGCTGCGCTGGCCGTGGCAGCTGGGGCAGTCTTTGCGTTCGGCGCCGCCGAGCAGGGTGTCGAATTCTTGCGCCACCAGCTCGCGGTGCGCGTCGAGCTGCAGCAAGAAGGCGCTGGTGTCGAGTCCCAGGCTTTGTGCAATCCAGGCCAGGTCGTCGTCGCGCGTCGGCAGCACGTGGGTTTGCTGGTCGTCCAGGTACTGGATGCGGTGCTCGACGCGGCGCAAAAAGGTGTAGGCCGCGCCCAGCTGCTGCGCCGTCTCGGCCGGCATCAGGCCGGCGCGCACCAGGCGCGGCAGGGCTTCGAGCGTGGGCCGGCAGCGCAGCTCGGGGAACTGGCCGCCGCGCACCACCTGCAGCAGTTGCACGGTGAATTCAATCTCGCGGATACCGCCGCGCGAGAGCTTGACGTCGTTCGCGCGCTCGGGGCGCCCGGCGCTGCGCTGCACGGCGTGGTCGCGGATCTGGCGGTGCAGCGAACGCAGCGCATCGAACACGCTGTAGTCCAGGTAGCGGCGAAACACAAAGGGCAGCACGGCGCCGCGCAGGCCCTGCACCTCGTCGCTGCGGGTGCTCAAAAGCGGCGCGACGACGCGGCTCTTGAGCCAGGCAAAGCGCTCCCACTCGCGCCCCTGCACCTGCAGGTACTCCTCCAGCGCCGCCAGCGAGACGGCCGGTGGCCCCGAGTTGCCGTGCGGGCGCAGCGCCAGATCGACGCGAAAGACAAAGCCATGCTCGGTGGTGTCGCCGATCAGGCTGTAGATGGCCTTGACGGCGCGGGCGAAATACTCGTGGTTGGAAATTTTGCCGCGCCCGTCGCTCTGGCCGGCAGTCTCGCCGTCCTGGGCATAGACGTAGATCAGGTCGATGTCGCTCGATACGTTGAGCTCGCGTGCGCCCAGCTTGCCCATGCCGACGATCCACAGCGGCACCGCCTGGCCCTGCGGCCCCTGCGGCGCGCCGTGGCGCTCGTCGAGCTCGGCGCGCGCCTGCTGGCAGGCGCGGTCGAGCGCCAGCTCAGCGAGCTCGGTCATGCTGCGCGTGACCTCGGCCAGCGGCGCCTGCGCATCGCAATCGCACTCGACCAGGCGCGCGAGCACCAGCTGGCGCAGGATGCGCAGCCCCGCCCCCAGTGCGGCACTGGCGCCGGCACTCGTCTGGCGCGCTTGCAGCGTCGCCAGGGCCTGGGCCATGCCCTCGCGCGTGGGTGCACCCGGCGGCAGCAGCTGCAAATCGGCGCTGTAGCGGCGTTGTACGCGTTGGTAGAAGCGGGAATGGGCCGTCAGGGGCAGGTCAAAGAGGGCAGAGGACATGCGGTCACAGGGGTATCAAAACAGCAAAAATTCCCAGCAGGGGCGCCAGCGATAATCGCCGGTTCTCTGGCCCACCATGACCCAAGCCCCTACGACGCACCCGCCTTGTCTGCTGCGCTGGCTCGCAGGCCTGGCGCGTTGGTCGCTGGGCTTGCTGCTGGCGGCATGGTTGTTCCTCATCGTGGCCTGGGCCCTGCTGCACGGCGCGATTGTGCCGCGTGTGCAGGACTGGCGCCCGCAGCTGGAGCGATACGCCAGCGAGGCGCTCGGGGTTGCCGTGCGCGTGGGCGCGCTCAGCGCCCGCAGCGAGGGCTTGTTGCCCACGCTGGAGTTGCACGACGTTGCCCTGCTCAACCCCCAGGGCCAGGTGGCGCTGCAACTGCCGCGCGTGGTGCTGGCGCTGTCACCACGCGCGCTTTTGCAGCGGGGCTTTGCCCAGCTCTATATCGAGCGCCCGCAGCTCGACATCGAACGCGCTGCCGACGGCCAGGTTTTCATCGCCGGCCTGCCCTTCTCTCCCGGTGCCGAGGGCGATGGCGCCGCCGCCGACTGGCTGTTCTCGCAGGCCGAAGTCGTGGTGCGCGACGGCACCCTGCGCTGGCGCGACGCGCTGCGCCCGCAGGCGCCGCCGCTGGCGCTGCAGGCGGTCGATATCGTGCTGCGCAACCGCCCCTGGCGCCACGCCCTGCGCCTCGATGCCACGCCGCCGCCCGACTGGGGCCAGCGCTTTACGCTCATGGGCCAGCTGCACGAGCCCTTGCTCTCGGCCCACGCGGGCGCTTGGCAGCGCTGGAGCGGGCAGCTGTACGCCTGGTTCCCGCACGTCGATGTCGCCCAGCTGCACCAGTATTTGCACCTGCAAGATGCCGCCTTGACGCGTGGCCGGGGCGCGCTGCGCGCCTGGGTCGATCTGCACCAAGGCCAGGCCAGCGGCGGCGTGGCCGACCTGCGTCTGGCCGATGTGGACGCCCGCCTGGGCCCGGCGCTGGCGCCGCTGGCGCTGCGCCAGCTCAGCGCCCGCCTGCGCGCCAGCCGTTGGGAGCAGGGCTTTGAGCTGGCAACGCAAGATTTGCAGTTCGTCACCGCCGATGGCCTGCACTGGCCCGGCGGCAACCTGCGTCTGCGCCAGGAGCACCAAGGCAGCGCCCGCGCCCAGGGCACTTTGCAGGCCGAGCACCTGGACCTGGCCGCGCTGGCGCAAATTGCCAGCGCCTTGCCCCTGCCAGAGCCGGTGCACGCGGCCCTGCGCCGCTATACGCCGCAAGGCCAGGTGCCCAATTTGCAGCTGCAGTGGCAGGGCGAACTGGCGCAGTGGCGCAGCTACCGGGCCCAGGGGCGGGTGGAGCGCCTGGCCCTGGCCGCGCCGCCCGATGCCGGCGCCGACTGGGTGCCGCAGGACTTTGGCGTGCGCGGCGCCAGCGTCAGCTTTGACGCCAACGAGCAAGGCGGCAAGGCGCAGCTGGCGCTCAGCGATGGCGCGCTGCTGCTGCCGGGCGTGTTCGAGGAGCCCGTGCTGCCGCTGCAGCGCCTGAGCACCAACGTGCGCTGGACGCTCGACGGCGCGCAGATCGCCGTGCAGGCGAGCGACCTGCGCTTTGCCAACGCCGATGCCCAGGGCCAGGCGCAGCTGCGCTGGCGCACCAGCGACCCGGCGCAGGCCGCCAGCGGCGCGCGCTTTCCGGGTGTGCTCGATTTGCAGGGCCAACTCACGCGCGCCGACGGCACACGCGTGCACCGCTACCTGCCGCTGGCCATTGATGCCGAGGTGCGCCACTACGTGCGCGACGCCGTGCAGGCGGGCGAATCGCCCCTGGTGCGCTTCAAGGTGCGCGGTGATTTGCAGCAACTGCCGTTCGAGCGCCCGGAGCAGGGCGATTTCTACATCGCCGCCAAGATTCGGGGTGCGCGCTACGCCTACGTGCCGCCGCGCCTGCAGGCGGCGGGTGAGCCGCCCTGGCCGGTGCTCACCGACTTGAGCGGCGAGCTGGTGTTCGACCGCCACGGCATGGCCGTGCACCGTGCCAGCGCCCGTCTGCTGGGCAGCACGCAGCTGCAGCTCGGGAGCATCGCGGCGCAAATCCCCGACCTGCGCCACAGCGTCGTCGGCGTGCGCGCCCAGGGCAGCGGGCCGCTGGCCGATTGGCTGGCGCAGGTGCAGCATTCGCCCATCGCCGCCTTCACTGGTCAGGCGCTGGCACAGGCCCAGGGCAGCGGCAAGGCCGATTTGCAGCTGCAGCTGGCGCTGCCGCTGGCGGCGCTGGCGCAATCGCGCGTCAACGGTAGCCTGGCGCTGACGGGGGGCAACGAGCTGCAAATGGCGCCCGACATTCCCCGCCTGAGCAAGCTGCGCGGCAGCGTGCAGTTCAGCGAACAAGGGTTTTCTTTGCACGGCGTGCGCGCCCAGGCCCTGGGGGGTGAGCTGCGCCTCGAAGGCGGCCTGCGCAGCCCCGAGGCCCCGGTGCAGCTGCGCGCCCAGGGCCAGGCCAGCGCCGAGGGCTTGCGCCAAGCGCATGAACTGGGGCTGCTGGCGCAATGGGCGCAGCAAGCGAGCGGCAGCGCTCCCTACCAACTGGCGCTGACGGTGCGCCGGGGTGTGCCCGAGCTGCTCGTCAGCTCCAGCCTGCAGGGTCTGGCGCTGCAACTGCCCGCACCCTTGAATAAACCGGCCGATGCCAGCTGGCCGCTGCGCTTTGAGAAGCAACTCACGCCCGAGGCCGCCGCCAACAGCCAGGCGCCGCTGCAAGAGCGTCTGCATGTGAGCCTGGGCCCGGTGCTGCAGGCGCAGTTCCTGCGCGACCTGGGGACGGCCCAGCCCCAGGTGCTGCGCGGCAGCATTGCCCTGGGTCAGGGTAGCGACGAATTGCCGCCCTTGCCCGGTGCTGGCGTGGTGGCGCATGCGCGCCTCGATACGCTCGACCTCGACGTTTGGCGGCGCCTGCTGCAGGGCGAGACGGGCGCCGCTACGGCCGACAGTGCCATGACCGACTACCTGCCCACCCGCCTGGCCTTGCAGGCCGAGCAGCTGCAGCTGCAAGGGCGCAGCCTGCACGCGCTGGTGGCCGGCATCACGCGTGATGGCCCCATCTGGCAGGCCAGCCTGCAGGCGCGCGAGCTCGCTGGCCACGTGCAGTACCGCCAGGCCAGCACCAGCGAGCCCGCCGGGCGCCTGCAGGCGCGGCTGGCGCGGCTGGTGCTTGGGCCGAGCCAGGCGGCAAACGTCGAGCGCCTGCTCGACGCCCAGCCGGCGCAGCTGCCGGCGCTCGACATTGATGTGCAAAATTTTGAGCTCAACGGCCGCGCCCTGGGCCGGCTGCAGGTACAGGCGCAAAACCGGGGCGGCAGCGCGCAGCACCCGCGCGAGTGGCGCCTGTCGCAGTTCAACCTGAGCACGCCCGAGGCCGATTTCAGCGCCAGCGGCAACTGGGCCCAGCTTGCCACCCACACCCCCGGGGCGGCGGCAGCGCCCGAGCGGCGCACCGCCCTGACGCTGCGCCTGGAGCTGCGCGACGCCGGTGCCCTGCTCGCGCGCCTGGGGATGCCCGGCGTGCTGCGCCAGGGGCAGGGCCATCTGGAGGGGCAGCTCGCCTGGCGCGGCGCCCCCATCAGTCCCGACTACCAGAGCATGAGCGGGCAGCTGCACCTGGACATTGGCAAGGGCCAGTTCCTCAAGGCCGACCCCGGGCTGGCCAAGCTGCTGGGCGTGCTCAGCCTGCAGTCGCTGCCGCGCCGCCTGACGCTCGATTTCCGCGACGTTTTCAGCCAGGGCTTTGCCTTTGACTTCGTGCGCGGCGACCTGCGCGTGGACCGAGGCCTGGCGCAGACCAACAACCTGCAAATGAAGGGCGTGAACGCCGCCGTGCTGATGGAGGGCGAGGCCGACATCGTGCGCGAGACGCAGAACCTGCACGTGGTGGTGGTGCCCGAGATCAACGCCATGACGGCCTCGCTGGTGGCCACCGCCATCAACCCCATCATCGGCCTGGGCAGCTTTTTGGCCCAGGCAGTGCTGCGCGGGCCGTTGATTGCGGCGGCAACGCAGGAATTTCGCATCGAGGGCAGCTGGGCCGAGCCGCAGGTGGTGCGCCTGCAGCGGCACAACGAGCCCGCAGGAGAATCGCCATGAAAGTAGCCGCTATTCAGATGGTTTCTGGCCTGCAGCCCAATACCAATCAGCGTCAGGCGCTACAACTTTTAGAGCAAGCGCGGGACGCAGGCGCCGAGCTGGCGGTGCTGCCCGAGTACTTTGCCGAGATGGGCGCCGACGACGCGGCCCGTCTGCGCACAGCCGAGCCCCTGGGCTGCGGCCCGGTGCAGGACTTTCTGGCCGAGACGGCGCAGCGCCTGGGGCTGTGGCTGGTCGGCGGCACGCTGGCGCTGCAGACCGATTGCGCAGCGCAAGTGAGCAACAGCACCTTGGTGTTCGACCCCAGCGGCCAGCGCGTGGCGCGCTACGACAAGATGCACTGCTTTGCCTTTGACAATGGCCGCGAGCGCTACGACGAGGCCCGCGTGGTGCGCGCCGGGCGCCAGCCGGTGACGCTGGACATCACGGCGCGCAGCGGCCGGCGCTGGCGTCTGGGCCTGTCGGTGTGCTACGACCTGCGCTTTCCCGAGCTGTACCGGCAGCTGTCCCTGGCCGGGGCCGAGCTGCTGCTGGTGCCCAGCGCCTTCACCTACACCACGGGCCAGGCGCACTGGGATTGCCTGCTGCGCGCGCGGGCGATTGAAAACCAGGCCTACGTGCTGGCGCCGGCGCAGGGCGGGCAGCACGCCAATGGCCGGCGCACCTGGGGCCACAGCCTGTTGTGCGACCCCTGGGGTGAGGTGCTGGCGCAGCGGGTCGAGGGCGCGGGCCTGGTGCTGGGCACGCTCGATGCGCAGCTGCTGGCACGGGTGCGCCAGCAGCTGCCGGCGCTGGAGCACCGCGTCCTGTGAGCGCGCCCAGCCGTTGGCCCTGGCGTTCCTGGCGCCGCTGGTCTCTGTGGGGCCTGCTGGTGCTGCTGCTGGCGTGGATGTTGGCCACCCTGGTGTGGCTGGCGGCGCGCCATGAGAGCAACGAAATCCAGACCAGCCTCGAACGCGAGGCCGCCAGCGCCATCTCCGATCTGCGCTACGCCCTCGACCGCAACCAGCAAAGCCTGGAAGTGCTGGGCATGGGCGCGGCGCCGCTGGCGCTGTGGCAGAACCAGGCGACGGTGCTGCTGCGCGGCTCGCGCTCGCTGGTGCGCATCGAGGCGCGCGATACCCAGATGGGCCTGCTGGCGCAGGCGCAGTCGCCCTACCACCCGATTGATTGGGAGCCCAGCGCCCGGCTCGATCCGCACGGCGCCATGGCCCAGGCTTGCGCCAACGCCCGCCGCCAGGGAATGCCGGCCTACGGCGGTAGCTACTTTCAGCCCTACAGCGGCAGCCAGGGGGCCGAGTTGCTCGAGCTGTGCCTGCCGCAGGTCGTGGCCGGCCAGGTGCAGGGTTTTACGGTGGCCACCTACGCGCTGCAGGACATGCTGGCCGACACCGTCAGCCACAGCCTGGCGGGCAATCAGGAAGTGTCGTTCACCGACCCCGACGGCACGCGCCTGGCGGTGGTCGGCGCCGCCAAACGCGGCGCGCGCCTGTTCAGCACGCAGCAGCTGCTCACACTCAGCGGCGCCTCGCTGGTGCTGCGCATGGACAGCTGGCAAAGTGCGCCGCAGCTGTTTCCCAACCTGCTCACGGCCCTGGTGGCGGCCATGGGGCTGGCCTTGTCGGCGGTGGTGCTGCTGCTGGTGCGCGACAACCGCCGCCGCCTGCGCGCCGAGCAGGGCTTGGGCGAGGCGTTGGCTTTTCGCCAGGCGATGGAGGATTCGCTCGTTGCCGGCCTGCGCGCGCGCGACCTGCAGGGCCGCACCACCTACGTCAACCAGGCGTTTTGCGCCATGGTCGGCTACAGCGCGCAGGAGCTGATCGGGCACGATGGGCCGGCGCCCTATTGGCCACAGGAGCAGGCGCAGCGCTACTACCAGCGGCTGCAGGAGCCGCTGCGCGCCCGCAGTCTGCAAGAGGCGCGCGAGGGCTTTTCCGCCCAGTACCAGCACCGCGACGGGCGGCGCCTGGAGGTGCTGATTTTTGAAACCCCGCTGCGCAACGCCCAGGGCCAGCAGCAGGGTTGGATGAGCGCCATCCTCGACGTCAGCGAGCAGCGGCAAATGCAGGAGCAGTCGCGCGCGGCGCAGGAGCGGATGCAGGCCCAGGCGCACCTGGCCACATTGGGCGAAATGGCCTCGCTGCTCAGCCACGAGCTCAACCAGCCGCTGGCCGTGATCGCCAGCTACGCCACCGGCTCGCTCAACCTGCTCGCGCATGAGCCCCCGCCCGACGATTGCACCGCCCTGCGCCAGCAACTGCAGGATTTGCACGGCGCCATGCAGCGCATTGCCGACCAGGCCAGCCGCGCCGGGCGGGTGATGCTGGGCGTGCGCAACCTGGTGCGCCAGCGTGGTCAGGCGCGCGAGCGCGTGAGCGCTGCCGAACTGCTGGGGGCGGTGCTGCCGCTGATCCACCTGCAGGCGCGCGCCGGCGAGGTGCAACTTGTGAGCAGCGTCACCCCCGGCCTGGCGCCGGTGCTGTGCCAGCGCACCATGGTCGAGCAGGTGCTGCTGAACCTGGCGCGCAACGCCATCCAGGCGATGGAGGGTGTGCCGGCGGCGCAGCGCCAGCTGCAAATCCAGGTGCGCGCCATTCCCCGGGAAGATATGCTCGAATTTGCCGTCTGCGACAGCGGCCCGGGGATTGCCCCCGAGGTTGCCGCGCAGCTGTTCACGCCCTTTTTCACCACCCGCACCCAGGGCATGGGGCTGGGCCTGAACCTGTGCCGCACCGTGGTCGAGCAGCACGGTGGCACCATCGCTTTTACGGCCCGCCAGCCGCAAGGCAGTATCTTTACCTTTACCCTACCGACCGGCGGTGAGTTGCCGCCGTCCCATGAATAAAGTCCGCGTGAGAGAGCCCATGAACAATGCCACTGTTTTCATCGTCGATGACGACGCCGCCGTGCGCGAAGCCCTGGCTTGGCTGCTGCGTTCGCGCCGCCTGCACAGTGAAACCTTTGCCAGTGCCGAAGCCTTTGCCAGCGCCTTGCAAGAGCGCTGGCCGCTGGGGCACAGCGCCTGCCTGCTGCTCGACATCCGCATGGGCGGCATGAGCGGCCTGACGTTGTTTGACCAGCTGCTGGCGCAAGATCGTCTGGCGGGGCTGCCGGTGATTTTCCTCACCGGCCATGCCGACGTGCGCACGGCAGTCGATACCGTCAAGCGCGGCGCGTTTGATTTTTTTGAAAAGCCGTTCTCCGACAACGCCCTGGTCGATCGCATCGAGCAGGCGCTGGCGCTATCGTCCCAGGCCCTGGTGGCGCAGCAGGCCGAGGCGCAGCTGGAGCTGCGCCTGAAGGAGCTGACCGACCGCGAGCGCGACGTCATGGCGCTGGTGGTGGCCGCGCTGCCCAACAAGCTCATTGCCGACCAGCTGGGCATCAGCGTACGCACGGTGGAGGTGCACCGCGCGCGCGTGTTCGACAAGATGCAGGTCAAGTCGGCCGTGGAGCTGGCCAACTTGCTGCGCGGCGCCGAGGGCGCAGACGATCAGCCGCGCGGGCGCTCGCCGACGTAAATCTCCACGCGCCGGTTGCGCGCGCGCCCGTCGGCGCTGTCGTTGCTGGCGATGGGCTGGTGCGAGCCCCGGCCCTCCACCCAGATGCGCGCGCCGCTGACGCCGCGCATGGTCAGAAAATTGCGCGCACTCTCGGCGCGCGCCAGCGACAGCGGGTTGTTCACGGCGTCGCTGCCGGTGCTGTCGGTGTGGCCGACGATGCGCACCTCGGCGTTGGGGTTGTTGCGCAGGCCCTCGGCAAAGCGCTCCAGGATGGGGGCGAAGTTCGATTTGATGTCGGCGCGGCCGGTATCGAACGAAATATCGCTCGGAATATCGAGCCTGAGCTGGTTGTCTGCCGTCTGCATCACGCCCACGCCAGTGCCGCGCGTGGCCTGCTCCATGTCGCGGCGCTGCTGCTCCATGTGCTGCGACCAGATGTAGGTGCCCAGGGCGCCCACGCCCGCACCCAGTACCGCGCCGGTACCAACGCTGCCGCCCGTGGCGGCGCCGACCACGGCGCCAGCGACGGCGCCGACACCGGCGCCGGTGGCCGTGCGGCGTTGGGTGTCAGACATATTGGCGCAGCCCGCCAGCAGCAAGGCGGCGCCAGCCAGGGCCAGGGTAGAGCGGTGCAAAGTACGCATGGTCAATCTCCCGATGAAAAAAAGAGGGGGGGGTGAATGGCGCATTATTACGGCCAGCGCCCGGGGCTGCGGACGCTGCGTCCGTACCCATGAGGCTTGGCTGCCATCGCGCACAATCCGGGGCATGAAAACCGTCTCTGTGCGCCTGCTGTGCACGGCGCTGCTCGGCGCCTTGCTTGCCGCCTGCTCCACACCACCGTCGCCCCCCCCCGTTGTCAGCCCGCCGGCGCCGGTGGTTCCGTCGGCCGCAGCCTTGCCCACGCCGGGCCAGGGCAAGGCGCGCTGGGTGGCGGTGGGTTGGAGCGAGCTGCCCGGCTTTGCCAGCGACGATCTGCACGACGCCTGGAACGCCTGGCTCAAAAGCTGCGAGCGCCCGGCGCCGGCCTTCGCCCCGCTGTGCCCCGAGGTGCGCCGCCTATCCATCGCTGGCGACGCAGAGCAGCGCGCCTGGCTGCAGGCGCGCCTGCAGCCCTACCGCGTCGAGGCCGCCGACGGCAACCCCGACGGTCTGCTCACCAGCTACTACGAGCCGCTGCTGGACGCTGCACGCCAGCCCGGCAACGGCTTTGGCGTGCCCCTGTACCGCCCGCCTGCCATGGCGCGCAAGCCCTGGTACACGCGCCAGCAGATCGACACCCTGCCCGAGGCCCAGGCGCAGCTGGCCGGGCGCGCCATCGCCTGGCTGCGCGACCCGATCGACGCCCTGGTGCTGCACATCCAGGGCTCGGGGCGGCTGCGCATCACCGAGGCTGACGGCAGCCAGCGCCTGGTGCGCCTGGCCTTTGCCGGCACCAACGACCACCCCTACCAGAGCGTGGGCCGCTGGCTGCTCGACCAGGGGGCGACGCGCGATGCCTCCTGGCCCGGCATCAAGGCCTGGCTGGCGGCGAACCCGCAGCGGGTGAACGAGCTGCTGTGGAGCAACCCGCGCTATGTCTTCTTCCGCGAAGAGCCGCTCGATGGTCTGGATGCCGCCTTTGGCCCCAAGGGCGCGCAAGGCGTGGCGCTGACGCCGGGGCGCTCGATTGCGGTCGATCGCCACAGCATTCCGTACGGCACGCCGGTGTGGCTGGCATCGAGCGGGCCGCAGGTGCAGCTGGCGCGCCTGGTGCAGGCGCAGGATACCGGCAGCGCCATCGTCGGCGCGGTGCGCGCCGATTACTTCGCCGGCTGGGGGCCCGAGGCGGGTGAATTCGCCGGACGCCTCAAGCAGGGGCTGCGCCTGTGGGTGTTATGGCCACGGTAATGCTATAAAAAATATAGCTGTTCGCGCTTTGTGTGTAAGCCTTCGGGCCTGTTTCTATGCCTTAAATAGCCCTTGAAGATGGGCCTGGTACCGCTCCCGGACAGGGAACTGACGCCGCATACAATGCTCTGTTGTCCTGCCTGCAGCCTTGCTGGTTGCCGGCGGTTTTGCGAATTTTCACAACCGTTGTGGAGTTTTTCCCCGTGTTTATTTCTTCCGCTTTTGCCCAGACCGCCCCTGCAGCTGCCGCCGGCAGTGGCGACATGATGAGCCAGCTCACCGGCATGTTGCCGCTGGTGCTGATGTTCGTGGTGCTGTACTTCGTCATGATCCGTCCGCAGATGAAGCGCCAGAAAGAGCACAAGGCCATGATCGACGCCCTGGCCAAGGGCGACGAGGTGGCGACTGCCGGTGGCCTGCTGGGCACCGTCACGCGCATTGCCGAAGGCACGGTGCACGTGCAGGTCGCCCAGGGCGTCGAAGTGCAGCTGCAGCGCAGCGCCGTCACCCAGGTGTTGCCCAAAGGCAGCCTGAAGTAAGTCGTAAATTGTTTTTCCCGGGGCGGCCTGCCCGCCCCTGGCTACCTTGCCATTGTTGACACTGCTTGTTCAGTGAGCTGAGAGCGCCATCATGAACCGTTATCCGGTCTGGAAGTACGCGATCCTCGTCATCGCGCTGCTTGTGGGTGCGCTGTACACCCTGCCCAATTTCTTCGGCGAGGCACCGGCGGTGCAAGTCTCGTCGGCCAAAGCCACCATCAAGGTCGATCAGGCGCTGCTCGGGCGCGTCGAAGCCGCGCTGCAAGAGGCTGGTATCACGCCCGACGGCATCACGTTTGATGGCAACTCGGTGCGCGCGCGCTTTGCCACGCCCGACATCCAGCTCAAGGCCAAGGATGTGGTGCAAAAAGCCCTGGTGCCCGACGCCAGCGACCCGCCCTACATCGTCGCTCTGGGCCTGGTCTCGCGCTCGCCCGACTGGCTCAAGGCCATTCATGCACAGCCCATGTTCCTGGGCCTGGACCTGCGCGGCGGCGTGCACTTCATGCTGCAAGTCGATATGCAGGCGGCCTTGACCAAGAAGGCCGACTCCTATGCCGGCGATCTGCGTTCGAGCCTGCGCGAGAAGAACATCCGCCACGGCGGCATCAGCCGCGACGGCCAGGCAGTGGAAATCAAGCTGCGCGACGAAGCCCAGCTCACCGCCACGCGCAACCTGATCGCCGACCAGTTCCCCGATCTGCTGGCCACCAGCAGCCCCGACGGCGACGGCTTCAAGCTGCGCGCGGCCATCAAGCCCGAGGCCCTGCGCAAGGTGCAGGAGCAGGCGCTCAAGCAGAACATGGTGACGCTGCACAACCGCATCAACGAGCTGGGCGTGGCCGAACCCGTGATCCAGCAGCAGGGGCTTGACCGCATCGTCGTGCAGCTGCCGGGCGTGCAGGACACGGCCAAGGCCAAGGACATCCTGGGGCGCACGGCGACGCTGGAAGTGCGCATGGTCGATGAATCGACCGAGGCGCGCTCGGCCGAGCTCGGCAGCGGCCCGGTGCCGTTTGGCGATGAAAAATACCTCGACCGCAACGGCATGGCCGTGATCGTGAAAAAACAGGTCGTGCTCACGGGTGAGAACCTGACCGATGCCCAGCCCGGCTTTGACAGCCAGACGCAGGAGCCGACCGTGAACCTGGTGCTCGACGCCAAGGGCTCGCGCATCTTCAAGGACATCACGCGCGACAACATCGGCAAGCGCATGGCCATCGTGCTCTTTGAAAAGGGCAAGGGCGAGGTCGTGACGGCGCCGGTGATCCGCTCGGAAATCGGTGGTGGCCGCGTGCAAATCTCGGGCCGCATGACCACTGCCGAAGCCAACGATACGGCGCTGTTGCTGCGCGCCGGCTCACTCGCCGCGCCGATGGAGATCATCGAGGAATACACCATCGGCCCGAGCCTGGGCGCCGACAACATCCAACGCGGCATCCACTCCGTGGTCTGGGGCATGGTCGCCATTGCAGCCTTCATGTGCGTGTACTACATGCTGTTTGGCGTGTTTTCCACCATCGCCTTATCGGTCAACGTGCTGATGTTGCTGGCGATTTTGTCCATGCTGCAGGCGACGCTGACCCTGCCCGGCATCGCCGCCATGGCGCTGGCGCTGGGCGTGGCGATTGACTCGAACGTGCTCATCAACGAGCGCATCCGCGAGGAGCTGCGCGCCGGCGTCTCGCCGCAAGCGGCGATTGCCGCCGGCTACGAGCGTGCCTGGGCCACCATCCTGGACTCGAACGTGACCACGCTGATCGCCGGCCTGGCGCTGCTGGCCTTCGGCTCCGGCCCGGTGCGCGGCTTTGCCGTGGTGCACTGCATTGGCATTCTCACCAGCATGTTCTCGGCCGTGTTCTTCTCGCGCGGCCTGGTCAACCTCTGGTACGGCAGCCGCAAAAAGCTCAAGAGCCTGGCTATCGGCCAGGTCTGGAAGCCCGCAGAGGGCACGGGTGTGCGTTCGGTCGCTGCGCGTGGCGACAATCCATAAGGAGGAAAAGTCATGGAATTTTTCCGCATCAAAAAAGACATCCCGTTCATGAAATACGCGTTGGTGCTCAACGCGATTTCCTTCATCACCTTCGCCCTGGCGGTGTTTTTCCTGGTCACGCGTGGCTTGCACCTGTCGGTGGAGTTCACCGGTGGCACGGTGATGGAAGTGGCCTACCAGCAGACGGCCGACATTGGCAAGGTGCGCGAGACCGTCGCCGGCCTGGGCTATCAGGACGTGGTGGTGCAGAACTTCGGCACCTCGCGCGACGTCATGATCCGCCTGCCGGTGCAAAAAGGCGTGACCTCGGCGCAGCAAAGTGAGCAGGTGCTCTCGGCCCTCAAAAGCCAGGACGCCGAAGTTACCCTGCGGCGCACCGAGTTCGTCGGCCCGCAGGTGGGCGAGGAACTGGTGCACGGCGGCCTGATGGCGCTGGGCATGGTGGTGCTGGGCATCGTCATCTACCTGGCGCTGCGCTTTGAGTGGAAGTTCGGCGTCGCCGCCATCATCGCCAACCTGCACGACGTGGTCATCATCCTGGGCTTCTTCGCCTTCTTCCAGTGGGAGTTCTCGCTCTCGGTGCTGGCCGGCGTGCTGGCGGTGCTGGGATATTCGGTGAACGAATCGGTGGTGATTTTTGACCGGATCCGCGAGGCGTTCCGTAAATTCCGCAAGCTCTCCACTTCCGAGGTGATCGACCACGCCATCACCTCCACCATGAGCCGCACCATCATCACCCACGCCTCGACCGAGGCCATGGTGCTGTCCATGTTCTTTTTCGGTGGCCCGAGCCTGCACTACTTTGCGCTGGCGCTGACCATTGGCATTCTGTTCGGCATCTATTCCTCGGTGTTCGTGGCGGCGGCCATTGCCATGTGGCTGGGCGTCAAGCGTGAAGACCTGGTCAAGGTCAGCAAAAAGGAAGAGGGCGACCCGAACGATCCCAACAGCGGTGCCACGGTTTGAGCCGCTAAGATGACGGGCTATGCCCACTCCGCCCTCCGCACCCCACGCCCCTTTGGCCCGCATGGCGCGCCAGCGCTTTGTGCAGGGGCTGTGCACGGGCATCGTGCAGCTCGATAAGGCGCTGCTCGATTTTCTCAACCAGCTGATCGCGCAAACCGGCACGGCGCGCGAAATGCAGGAACGACGCGACAGCTGGCAGCGCTACCGCGATCAACGCCAGGCTTGGGCCCGGGCCCTGGCGCTTGCCTGGCAGGGCGCATTGGCGTCTGCGCCTACCGCGCGCAGCTCGGCGCCCGTGCCGCTGGACCTGGGGCTTTCTCTGCTGGGCGACGACGTGGTGGAGAACAAAATTCTCGCCTCGCGCATGGCGCTGCCGCTGATGGATGCGGCGGGTGCGGTGTTCGATCCCCTGCGCCAGCGCACGCAGCAGCTCGAGCAGCAGGATTTGCCCAGCAGCGACATCCTGCGCCCCGAAACCTGCTGCCTGTTGCTGGTCGAGCAATGGGTGGACAACGGTCTGCAACGCGGTGATTTGCACACCGTCATGGAGCCGCTGCAGCGCGCTTTGGGTGAATTGCTGCTGGCGCAGTACCAGGTGGTGGCGCAGCTCTACGACGAGCAAGGGGTGGTGCTCAATACCGACTTTCGCTCCCGCGTGCGCCGCGCTGCGGATGCTGGCCCGAGCAGCGCCCCGGCGGCGCCCCACAGCCGGCACAGCCATCTGGGCTCCGGGCCGGGTGGACTGGCATCGCAGGCATTGGTTCAGGCGCAGTCCACCGGACATGCTGCCTCAGGCATGGGCCGTCCGGCGGGTTATGCCATGTCGGCGCCAGCGGGCCTGCCCCTGGGGCCCACGCCCGTGGCGCGCGCGCGGATGCGGGCCCAGGGCGTGATGGCGCAGTTGCGGCGCCTGCTGTCGCAGCCGGTCACGGGTTTTGATTTGGTGCAGGCGCCACCCGCCACCCAGGCGTTGACGCAGGCCCTGGCGGCGCAGCGCCTGCAGGCGAGCGCGTTTTACAGCGGCCTCGATACCTTGCAACCCGTGCTGCCGCAAGGGCCACAGGTGGTGGTGCAGCTGGTAGGCCAGGCGCGCGAGCAGTCGAGCGAGCTGAAAAAAAAGGCCGCCAGTGCGAGCGAGAAAGCCATCATTGAGGTGGTGGCGCTGATGTTCCAGAGCATCCTGACCGAAGACCGCATCCCCTCGCAGGTGCGCGTGTGGTTTGCGCGCCTGCAGGTGCCGGTGCTGCGCGTGGCGCTGGCCGAGCCGGATTTTTTCAGCAACCTCGACCACCCGGCGCGGCGCCTGATTGACCGTATGGGCGCTTGCGTCATGGGCTTTGACGCCACTGCCATCGACGGTACAGCGCTTGAAGCCGAGGTGCGGCGCATCGTGCAGGTGATCGAGCAGTACCCCGAGACTGGCCAGCGCGTATTCCAGCTGGTGTACGACGAATTCGAGAAATTCCTCGCCAAATTCCTGACGGCGCGCCAATCCACCGCGCGCCTGGTGTCGGTGGCACAACAAGTCGAGCAGCGCGAGACGCTGGCCATCCAGTACACCATCGAGCTGCGCAGCCTGCTCAAAGATATTCCGGTGCGCGATGAAATCCGCGACTTTCTGTTCAAGACCTGGGCCGAGGTGCTGGCCCTGTCGGCCGTGCGCGACGGCGCCCAGCACGCCGACACCCTGCACTACAAGCGCACTGCCACCGATCTGGTGTGGGCTGCCAGCGCCAAACCCAATCGCAGCGAGCGCGCCCAGGTCATCCAGAGCCTGCCGGGCCTGCTCGCCCGCTTGCGCCAGGGCCTGGCGCTGATTGGCACCGAGGGCGAGGCGCAGGACGCGCAGATCAAGCAACTCACCGACACCCTGGCTGAGGCCTTCGTTGCCAAGACGGCGGCAATTCCAGCCGCGCAGATCGAGGCCATGGCCAAGCGCCTGGCCAACCTCGAAGACTTCATGGACGACGCCACGCTCGGCGACATGCCGCTGTCGGGCGACAACATCGAGATGATGCTGGGCATGGATGCAACGGGCCTGGTGGTCATTGCCGACACCGGCGCGCCGGTGGACGAGGCCATGCTCGCCTGGGCGCAGCAGCTGCCGCTGGGCGTGTGGTACCAGCTCGACCACAACGGCAGCACCGCCCAGGTGCAGTACGTGTGGCACAGCGCGCGCCAGCAGCTGCACCTGTTTGCGGCGGCGGTCGATGGCTCGTGCTACCTCATCCAGCTGCGCCGCCTGGCCGCTTATTTGCAGGCGGGGCTGTTGGTGCCCCAGGACGAAGAAGGTCTGACGGTGCGCGCCACACGCGACGCCCTGGCCAAGATCGACGCCAATCCCGAGCGCCTGCTCAGCTGAGCGCCAGACGCTGGAACAGCCCCCCGGGCAGGCGCGCGAGCTGCCCGTCAAGCTCTTGCTCGAGCAACCGCACCTGCAAGGTGGCGGTGTCGTAGCCCGTGCGCGCCAGCAGCGCATCGAGCCCGATCGGGTCCCAGCCCATGGCGGCGAGCAAGGGATCGTCGCTGGCGGCCCCGGGAGGCGGCGTTGCAGGCGCTGCTACTGCTGTAAGCGCTGCCGTTGTTGCTGCCAAGGTGGTAGGCGCCGGCAGTTCTTCGAGCACGTCCTGCGCCGTTTCCACCAGCTTGGCGCCCTGGCGCAGCAGGGCATGGCAGCCCCGGGATTGGGGCGCGTGGATGGAGCCTGGAATGGCAAACACCTCGCGCCCTTGTTCTGCCGCCAGGCGGGCGGTGATGAGCGAGCCCGACTGCAACGCGGCCTCCACCACCAGCGTGCCCTGCGCCAGGCCGGCAATGATGCGGTTGCGTTTGGGAAAATTTTGCGCCAGCGGCGGGGTGCCGAGCGGGTACTCACTGAGCAGCAGGCCCTGCTCTGCAATGCGGTGGGCCAGGGCGCGGTGGCGGCTGGGATAGACGCGGTCAAGCCCCGTGCCGACGACGGCAATCGTCGCCAGCTGGCCAGGGCTGGCGGCAGCCAGGGCGCCTTCGTGCGCCGCAGCATCAACCCCCAGTGCCAGGCCGGAGACGATGCACAGCCCCGCCTGGTGCAGGGCCTGGGCAAATTGCTGCGCCGTCTGCGCGCCTTGCGCCGTGGGGTTGCGGCTGCCGACCATGGCCAGGCAGCGCAGCCCCTGCAGCGGTGCGGGGGTTGCCAGCAGCGCCGCCGGCCCCAGGGCGTAGAGCAGCAGCGGTGGGTCTTCGGTGGCGAGCAAGGAGGCGGGGTAGGCGCTGTCGCCCAGGCTCCAGAGGCCGTGGGCGCGTCCTGGGGGCGGCTGCTGCAGCCATTGCCAGGTGGTGTCGAGCAGCGCGGCCAGCGCCGGCGGCTCTTGCGCCAGGGCCTGTGCCTGGGCGCTGGTGACGGCGCCGTGCCACAGCGCGGGCTGGGCAAACACCTGTTGCGGCAGGCCACACAGCGCCAGCAGGCGCCGCGCCGTGTGGTTGCCCACCCCCGGGGTGAGCGTCAGGCGCAGCCAGGCGGCAAGTTCGCTGCGCTCCATGCCAGGGGGTGTTAGTTGGTCGGGTTGGTCAGGCGGTCGCCCACGCGCACCCCGGTGTTGATTTGCAGGAGCAGGGCGTAGGAGACGCGGTCAAAGGTGCGGAACACCATGGCCAGACCGTTGCGCTCGCTCGGCAGCTTGATGGTGGCGCGCTCGGGGTCGGTTTTATCGACGATGCGCTCGCCCTTGGTCAGGATTTGCAGCACCTGGCCGGGCACCATGCCGTCGTGGATGCCCCGGTTGATGGCCACCACCTGGTTTTGCCCGGCGTAGGCCACGGGCGAGCTGCCGTAGATCGAGACCACGCGGGCATCAATCGGCACCTGCGGCGCGTGCGGCGTGTAGCTGGTGAAGGCGCGCGCCGGTGCTGGCAGCAGGCGATCGCCAGCGCGGATTTCTTCTTTGACCGATGTGATCTGCACGGTGGCTGGGACGTAATCGGCTTGCACGCCGCCCTTGTCGTCGGCCGATTCCTCCAGCCCCTCGCCGCGCAGCAGATCGGCCTTGCCCAGGTACTGCGCCTCGTAGCCCAGGATTTCGCCCGTCACTGGGTCTTTCAGGGCGGTGGCGTTGCGGTAGATCTGAAAGCGTCGGGGCTCGCCCGGTGCGCGCAGCAGGGGCTTGGCCGGGTCGCCGCGCACATAGGCTTTGTCGCCGCTGGCCATGAGCACGCGCTCCTCGGTGGTGGCGACCACGCGCGGGGCGTGTTCGAGCGTATCTGCATCGACGATGATGGGCTCGACCAGGAAGGGCTCGATCAGATGCGGCTTGAGCGTGGGCAGGGCCAGGTCCGACAGGCTTTCGGCGCGCGTGCGTGGCGACAGGCGCAGCACGTCGGTGCTGCCGTTGCGGCTGGTGGACAGGCGCGCCATGCCGTTGTTGCGTTCCAGGTACAGGGTCTGGCCGGGGTAAATCAGGTGCGGGTTGGCAATCGCCTGCATGTTCATGCCCCACAGCTCGGGCCAGCGCCAGGGGCGCTTGAGGTACATGCCGGAGATGCCCCAGAGCGTGTCGCCGCGCTTGACGACGTAGGTGTCGGGGGCGTTGGCGGCCAGCTCGGCCTCGGGAATGCCTTTGGCGGCGGTCTGCTCGGCGGTGGCGCGCTGTGCGGCGGTGACGGGGTAGCGCGCTTGCGCCCAGGCCGGCGCAGAGGTGGCGAGTGCGGCCGCCAAGCCCAGCGCGCAGGTAACGGCCTGGGTGTAGTTATTGGGTTGATGCATGGAAAACGCCCCCTCTCATTGGCGCCACCAGAGCCCAGTCTGGCGGCAAAAAGTCATGTCAAACGATCGCAGATTCTCAGCCCAAGCCCTTGATTGGGCAACGCTTATTGGAAAACGCAACTGCAAGCGTCCGTAAAAATAGCGAAAATAACGACATATTTTCATTCTGACCATGGCAATTCTCCCGATTCTTTGCTACCCCGATCCGCGCCTGCACAAGGTGGCTGCCCCCGTGCAAACGGTGGATGCGCGCATCCAGGCCCTGGTGGCCGACATGCTGGCCACCATGTACGACGCCAACGGCATCGGCCTGGCTGCCACGCAGGTGGACGTGCACGAGCGCGTGGTGGTGATCGACGTCTCCGAGGAGCGCGACCAGCCCATGGTCGTCATCAACCCCGAAATCGTCTGGGCCAGCCCTGAAAAGCAGCTCGGCGACGAGGGCTGCCTGTCGGTGCCTGGCATCTACGACGGCGTCGAGCGCTCGGTGGCGGTGCACGTGCGCGCCCTCGATGCCCAGGGCCAGGAGCGCGTGATCGAGGCCGAGGGCCTGCTCGCCGTCTGCCTGCAGCACGAAATGGACCACCTGCGCGGCAAGGTGTTCGTCGATTACCTCTCGCAGCTCAAGCAGGGCCGCATCAAGACCAAGCTGCTCAAGCAGCAGCGCGAAGTCGCCCGCGACTGAGCCCGGCCCCATGAAGCTGATTTTTGCCGGCACGCCGGAGTTTGCCCGCGTCGCCCTGGAGGCGCTGCTTGCCGCCGGCCATGAGGTGGCCCTGGTGCTGAGCCAGCCCGACCGCCCTGCCGGGCGCGGCATGAAGCTGCAAGCCTCGCCCGTCAAGCAATGCGCGCTGCAGCACGGCATTGCCGTGGCGCAGCCGCGCAGCCTGCGCCTCGATGGCAAGTTCCCCGAGGACGCACAGGCAGCGCAGGCCGCCATCGCCGCCGTGCAGGCCGAGGCCATGGTGGTGGCCGCCTACGGCCTGATCCTGCCGCAGTGGGTGCTCGACGCGCCGCGCCGGGGCTGCCTGAACATCCACGCCAGCCTGCTGCCGCGCTGGCGCGGCGCCGCGCCCATCCACCGCGCCATCGAGGCCGGCGATGCCGAGACCGGCGTCACCATCATGCAGATGGACGCTGGCCTGGACACCGGCGCCATGCTGCTGCGCGAGGCGCTGCCCATTGGCGCGCAAGAGAGCACCGCGCGGCTGCACGACCGCCTGGCGGCCCAGGGCGGGCGCCTGATCGTCGCGGCGCTGACCCAGGCCGACCAACTGCAGCCGCAGCCCCAGCCGGCCGAGGGCGTGACCTACGCGCACAAGATCGAAAAAGCCGAGAGCAGCGTGGACTGGACGCAAGACGCCGCGCAGATTGCGCGCCGCATCCGCGCCTTCGACCCGTTTCCGGGCGCCAGCACCACCCTGGGGGCTGAGGTAATTAAATTATGGTGCTGCGAAATTGATAGCGTCTCACGCTTGCCAGATGCGGCTTGCGGCCAGATTCTTTCTGCAAATGCAGACGGCGTCGTCGTTGCCTGCGGCAGCGGCCTGCTGCGCCTGACGCAGCTGCAGCGCGCTGGCGGAAAGCGCCTGGCGGCGGGGGAATTCCTGCGTGGCTTTGCCCTGCAGCCGGGGCAGGTGCTGGGCACTGGCGCCTGACGGTGGGGTCTGCGCCGTAGGTGGGGGCGGCCTGCCTACAATCGGCGCCGCAATTGAATTGTTGTTCTCCCACACCACACCGACCCATGAACATCCTGCGTTTTTCCGATTTGTGCGCCCAGGGCCAGGCCCAGGGCCAGCGCGTCTTCATCCGTGCCGACCTGAACGTGCCCCAGGACGATGCCGGGCGCATCACCGAGGACACGCGCATCCGCGCCTCCGTGCCCTGCATCCAGATGGCGCTCGCCGCCGGCGCCGCCGTCATGGTCACCAGCCACCTGGGCCGTCCGACCGAAGGCGCGTTCCAGCCCGAAGACTCGCTCGCCCCCGTGGCAGCGCGCCTGTCGCAGCTGCTGGGGCGTGAAGTACCGCTGGTGGCCGATTGGGTCGATGGCGTGAACGTGCAACCCGGCCAGGTCGTGCTGCTGGAGAACTGCCGCGTCAACAAGGGCGAGAAGAAAAACAACCCCGAACTGGCGCAAAAAATGGCGCAGCTGTGCGACATCTATGTGAACGACGCCTTCGGCACTGCGCACCGCGCCGAAGGCACGACCTACGGTATCGCCGAGTACGCCAAGACGGCCTGCGCCGGCCCGCTGCTGGCCGCCGAGATCGACGCCATTCAGACCGCCCTGGCGAACCCGAAGCGCCCGCTGGCGGCCATCGTCGCCGGCTCCAAGGTCAGCACCAAGCTCACCATCTTGCAAAGCCTGGCCAACAACGTTGACCAGCTCATCGTCGGTGGCGGCATTGCCAACACCTTCATGCTCGCCGCCGGCCTGCCGATTGGCAAAAGCCTGGCCGAACCCGACCTGCTCGACCAGGCCAAGGCGGTGATCGCTGCCATGGCCGCACGCGGCGCCGAAGTGCCGATCCCCACCGACGTGGTGGTCGCCAAGACCTTTGCCGCCGACGCTGTGGCGACGGTGAAAAAAGCCACCGAAGTCGCTGCCGACGACATGATCCTGGACATCGGCCCCGAGACGGCGGCGCGCCTGGCGGCGCAGCTCAAGGCCGCTGGCACCATCGTCTGGAACGGCCCGGTGGGCGTGTTCGAGTTCGAGCAGTTCGCCGGCGGCACCCGCGCCATCGCCCAGGCCATCGCCCAGGCCGAGGCGTTTAGCATCGCCGGCGGCGGCGACACCCTGGCGGCGATCGCCAAGTACGGCATCGAAAAGCAGGTGGGCTACATCTCCACCGGCGGCGGCGCCTTCCTGGAGGTGCTCGAAGGCAAGACCCTGCCGGCGTTTGAGATTCTGGAGCGCCGCGCCCGCGCTTGAGTGCCTGGGGGGAGGGGGTGCCACCCTCGGGTTGCAGCCTCTAAAATCCCCCCATGACCTTTCTCGACATGCTGCGCGACGCCACGGCGCGCAACGATTCCATGCTGTGCGTGGGGCTCGATCCCGAGCCCAGCCGCTTTCCTGCCGCTTGGCAGGGCGATGCGCACAAGATTTACGACTTCTGCGCTGCCATCGTCGATGCCACCGCCGACCTGGTGTGCGCCTTCAAGCCGCAGATTGCCTACTTTGCCGCGCACCGCGCCGAGGATCAGCTCGAACGCCTGATGCAGCACATGCGCGCCAGCGCGCCGCACGTGCCCATCATTTTGGATGCCAAGCGCGGCGACATCGGCTCGACTGCCGAGCAGTACGCACGCGAGGCTTTTGAGCGCTACGGCGCCGACGCCGTCACGCTCTCGCCCTTCATGGGCTTTGATTCGGTGCTGCCCTATCTGCAGTACCCGGGCAAGGGCGCCTTCCTGCTGTGCCGCACCTCCAACCCCGGTGGCGACGACCTGCAGGCGCAGCGCCTGGCGAGCGTGCCCGGCCAGCCGCTGGTGTACGAGCACCTGGCGCAGCTGGCGCAGGGGCCGTGGAACAAGAACGGCCAGCTCGGCCTGGTGGTGGGCGCCACCTACCCCGAGGAAATCGAGCGCGTGCGTGCCCTGGCGCCGACGCTGCCGCTGCTCATCCCCGGCGTCGGCGCGCAGGGCGGCGACGCCGTGGCCACGGTGCGCGCCGGGCTGCGCGCGGGCGGGCCGATCATCGTCAACTCCTCGCGTGCCGTGCTCTACGCCAGCAGCGGCGCCGATTTTGCCCAGGCCGCGCGCACCGTCGCCGAGCGCACCCGGGCGCAGCTCAACGCGGCAAAAAACTGATTGCACTCTCTTTTTGATAGCTGCTGGCGCTTGATCCATAAGCGATAGCAGCTGTTTTTGTTCTTAAACAACGTTGTGACCAGGCTGCGCGCAGGCGTTGACATGGGCTAAAACCATGATCAGAGTGTGAACCCACAGTCGCCGCTGCCTTTGAACCCCGCATCGATGCGCTCGCCGCACCCACCACCATGTCTTTGCTGTCCCGCCTGAGCCTGCTCCAGAAATTTTCCATCCTGGCCCTGATTGGGGTGCTGATGAGTGCGCTGCCCACCGCCCTCTACCTGCGCGAGGCGCGCGCCAGCATCGCCCAGGCGCAGCGCGAGGCCAGCGGCGCGGCGCCGCTGCAGGCGCTGGGCCAGGTGGTGCAGAAGATGCAGGTGCACCGGGGCCTGTCGGCCGGCATGTTGGGCGGCGACGAGGCCCTGGCCGGGCGCCGTCCGGCGGCGCGCGATGCGCTCAACCAGGCCTTCGATGCTGCCAGCGTCCACCTGCAGGCGGGCGGCCTGCCGGGCACGCTGCACAGCCAATGGCAAACCACCCGCGAGGGCTGGCAGCAGCTCGAAGCCGGCGTTGCCAGCCGTGCCCTGACGCAGGCGCAAAGCACGGCCCAGCATACGATGCTGGTGGCCAGCCTGTTGCGCATCAACGAGGCGCTGCTGGACCACTTTGGCCTGCAGCTCGAAGCCGATGAGCACACCTTTTCCCTGATCCAGGCGGCCATGGTCAACCTGCCCCTGCTGGGGGAAAAACTCGGCCAGATGCGGGCCCAGGGCTCGGGCTTTCTGGCGCGGCGCGAGCTGCCACCGCTGAACAAGGGCCTGCTGCTGGCGCAGGTGCAGCGCGTGCAGGAGCTGCAGGGCCAGGCGCAGCGCAATTTCGAGCACGCCCTGCAGGGCCAGGCGCAATTTGCCGCCGCCCTTGGTCAGCCGGTGCAGGCGGCTGCAACCCAGGTGCTGGCGGCGCTGGAACTGGCCGACAAGGAACTCATCAACGCCAGCGCCCTGGAGCTGGCGCCGCAGGCGTATTTCGACACCTACACCCGCACCATCGATGCGCTGTACGCCCTCAATGCCCAGGCCTACCGCAGCCTGGACGAGGCGCTGCAGGCGCGTGTCGCCGGCCTGCAGCGCACCTTGGTGCTGCAGGCGCTGGCGCTGCTGCTGGCGCTGCTGCTCGCCGGTGGCCTGATGGTGCTGTTCGTGCGCTCGATCACCGGGCCGCTGAACCAGGCCGTGGCGCTGGCGCACGCGGTGGCCGAGGGCGACCTGTCGGGCGCGCGCCTGGCGCACGGCAGCGATGAGGTCGGGCGCCTGCTGGCGGCGTTGCTCGATATGCGCGCGCACCTGACGCAGGTGGTCTCGCGCGTGCGCAGCAACGCCGACGGCGTGGCCACCGCCAGCGTGCAGATCGCGCAGGGCAACCAGGACCTGTCGGCGCGCACCGAGAGCCAGGCGAGCGCGCTCGAAGAAACGGCCGCCGCCATGGAGCAGATGACGGCCACCGTGCGCCAGAACGCCGACAGCGCCGCCCAGGCCAGCCAGGTGGCAGGCAACGCCAGCACGGTGGCGCAGCAGGCGGGCGAGCAGGTGGCGCAGGTGGTGGACACCATGGCCGGCATCCATGCCTCGTCGGGCAAGATCGCCGACATCATCGGCGTCATCGACGCCATTGCCTTCCAGACCAACATCCTGGCGCTGAACGCCGCCGTGGAGGCCGCGCGCGCCGGTGAATCCGGGCGCGGCTTTGCCGTCGTCGCCGGCGAGGTGCGCCAGCTGGCGCAGCGCAGCGCGCAGGCGGCGCGCGAGATCAAGGCGCTGATTACCGAGAGCGTGCGCAGCGTCGAGCAGGGCAACGCCCAGGTCGATCGCGCCGGCGCCACCATGGCCGAAGTCGTGGCCGCCGTGCGCCGCGTGACCGACATCATGGGCGAGATCAGCGCCGCCAGCCGCGAGCAAAGCCAGGGCGTGGCCCAGGTGGGCGAGGCGGTGACGCAGATGGACCAGACGACGCAGCAAAACGCCGCCCTGGTCGAGGAAATGGCCGCCGCCGCCAGCAGCCTGAGCAGCCAGGCGCAGGAGCTGGTGCAGGGCGTGGCCGTGTTCCGCCTCGATGCCGGCGCCGGCGCGCCGCGCACCAGCGCCCAGCAGCGCCTGCGATAGCTATCAAAAAGAGAGCTACTCGCGCTTGACTGGTAAGCGCTAGCGGCCTTTTTTCTGGCAATCGACGTTTGCCTGATGCGGGCTTTCACTCCCTCCCCCTCTGGGGGCTTATGTATGCACACATCTTTTTTGATAGCGCACAACGCTTGTTTGGCGCTGGTTTGCACTCCCTCTCCCCTTGCGGGAGAGGGTTGGGGAGAGGGGTGAATAGGCAAGGTGCTGCCAGCGCCCCCTCTCCCCCGGCCCCTCCCCCGCGAGGGGGGAGGGGAGCAAAAACCGCAGCGTGAGCAGACGGCAGGGCGCTGTCAAAAGGCCTGCAGCACACGCCCCAGGTAGCGCCCGGTGTGGCTCGCCGGCTGCGCCGCCACGGCCTCGGGCGTGCCCGTGGCCACCACCTGGCCGCCGCCGGCGCCGCCCTCGGGGCCCATGTCGATGAGCCAGTCGGCGGCGGCGATCACGTCCAGGTTGTGCTCGATGACGACGATGGTGTTGCCGGCGCCCCGCAGCTGCAGCAGCACCTTGAGCAGCAGGTCGATGTCGGCAAAGTGCAGGCCGGTGGTGGGCTCGTCGAGGATGTAGAGCGTGCGCCCGGTATCGCGCCGGCTCAGCTCCAGCGCCAGCTTGACGCGCTGCGCCTCGCCGCCCGAGAGCGTGGTCGCGCTCTGGCCCAGGCGGATGTAGCTCAGGCCGACGTCGCGCAGCGTCTGCAGCTTGCGCGCGATCGGCGGCTGGTCCTGGAAGAAGGCCAGGGCGTCCTCCACCGTCAGCTGCAAGATGGCGGCAATGTCCAGCCCCTTCCACTGCACCTGCAGCGTCTCGCGGTTGTAGCGCTGGCCGTGGCAGACGTCGCAGGGCACGTACACATCGGGCAGAAAGTGCATCTCGACCTTGACCACGCCGTCGCCCTGGCAGGCTTCGCAGCGCCCGCCGGCGACGTTGAAGCTAAAGCGCCCCGGGCCGTAGCCGCGCTCCTGCGCCGCCGGCGTTTGCGCCAGCAGCTCGCGGATGGGGGTGAACAGGCCGGTGTAGGTGGCCGGGTTGCTGCGCGGCGTGCGGCCGATGGGGCTTTGATCGACGTTGATGACCTTGTCGATGCCGTCGAGCCCCTGCAGCGCCTGGCAGGGCGCGGGCTCGTCGTGCGCGCGGTGAATGTGGCGCGCCGCCGCCTTGTGCAGGGTGTCGTTGACGAGGGTGGATTTGCCCGAGCCGGAGACGCCGGTGACGCAGGTCAGCAGCCCGAGCGGAAAGTCCACCGTCACGCTGCGCAGGTTGTTGCCGCTGGCGCCGACCACGCGCAGTGCCTGCGGTGCCTGCGTGCGCCAGGGCAGGCGCGTGGGCGGGCGCGCAATGCGGCGCGCGCCGCTCAGGTACTGGCCGGTGAGCGAGGCCGGCTGCGCGCACAGCTGGCGCCAGTCGCCCTGCGCCAGCACGCGCCCGCCGTGCACGCCGGCGCCCGGGCCCATGTCGATGCAGTGGTCGGCGGCGCGGATCATGTCCTCGTCGTGCTCGACGACGATGACGCTGTTGCCCAGGTCGCGCAGGCGCGTCAGGGTGGCGATCAGCCGGTCGTTGTCCCTCTGGTGCAGGCCGATGCTGGGCTCGTCGAGCACGTACATCACGCCCGTCAGGCCCGAGCCGATCTGGCTCGCCAGGCGGATGCGCTGCGCCTCGCCGCCCGAGAGGGTTTCGGCGCTGCGTTCGAGGCTGAGGTAAGACAGGCCGACGTCGTTCAAAAACCCCAGGCGCGCGGCGATCTCGTGCACCACCTTGGCGGCGATCTCGGCCTTGGCGCCCTGCAGCTGCAGCTGGCCGAACCAGGCCAGGGCGTCGGCCAGGGTCATGTGGTTGATGGCGTGCAGGCTGCGCGCCTGCGCCCCGTCGCCCACCTGCACGTGGCGCGCCGGGCGGCACAGGCGTGCGCCGGCGCATTCCGGGCAGGGCTGCTGGCTGCGGTAGCGCGCCAGGTCTTCGCGCACCACGGCGGAGGTGGTTTCCTGGTAGCGGCGCGCCATATTGGGCAGGATGCCCTCGAACGGATGCGCCTTGGTGACCGCCTGGCCCTTGCGGCTGCCGCTGTCGAGCAGGTAGGTAAAGGCAATCTGCTCCTGGCCCGAGCCGTACAGCACCACCTGCTGCACCAGCGCCGGCAGCTGCTCGAACGGCATCTCGATGTCAACGCCGTAGTGCGCCGCCAGGCTTTGCAGCAGCGAAAAATAAAAGCCGTTGCGCCGGTCCCAGCCCTTGATGGCGCCGCCCGCCAGGCTCAGGCTGGGGAAGGCGACGACGCGCGCGGCGTCGAACACCTCCTGCTGGCCCAGGCCGTCGCAGGCCGGGCAGGCGCCGCTGGGCGAGTTGAAGGAAAACAGGCGCGGCTCCAGCTCCGGCAGGCTGTAGTTGCACTGCGGGCAGGCGAAGCGGCTGGAGAACAGGTGCTCGCGGCCGCTGTCCATCTCCAGCACCAGCACGCGGCCCGAGCCCTCGGCGGCGCCCACGCGCAGCACCGCCTCCACGCTCTCGGCCAGGCGCTGGGCGATGTCGGCGCGCACCTTGACGCGGTCGATGACGACGTCGATGTCGTGCTTCTCGGTTTTTTTGAGTGCCGGCAGCGCGTCGTGGGCATACATCTGGCCGTCGATGCGAAAGCGCACATAGCCCTGCGCCTGCAGCTGTGCCAGCTGCTCGGTGAATTCGCCTTTCTTCTGCCGCGCCAGCGGCGCCAGCAGCATCAGGCGCGTGTCCTCGGGCAGCGCCAGCAGCGCGTCCACCATCTGGCTCACGGTCTGCGCTGCCAGTGCCACGCCATGCTCGGGGCAGTGCGGCGTGCCGGCGCGGGCAAAGAGCAGGCGCAGGTAGTCGTGGATCTCGGTCACCGTGCCCACGGTGGAGCGCGGGTTGTGGCTGGTGGCCTTTTGCTCGATGGCGATGGCGGGCGACAGGCCCTCGATCAAGTCCACATCGGGTTTATCGAGCCGCCCGAGGAACTGGCGCGCGTAGCTCGAGAGGCTCTCCACATAGCGGCGCTGGCCCTCGGCGTACAGCGTGTCGAACGCCAGGCTCGATTTGCCCGAGCCCGACAGCCCGGTGATGACGACCAGCTGCTGGCGCGGAATGTCCAGGTCGATGTTGTGCAGGTTGTGCGTGCGCGCGCCACGGATGCTGATGTGCGGCGTGCGCAGCACCTCGGACAGGGGGCGGCCCGCGTTTTCGTCTTCGGCGGCGGATGCAGTCTCGGCCATGGTGGGCGGCGTGGAGGGTGAAACCGAGCATCATAGGGACATGGGCGCGGCGCTGCCGGCGCGCGCGTCAGCCCCGCTGCGCCCGGGAAAACCCACCCTGGGCCAAAATATCGCTTTTGCCCGACTTCCCCAGGTTCGCTGCCGTGTCCGATACCGCTTTTCCTGCCGCCCCACCCATTCCCCCCACCGCCCCTGCTGCCCGCATGACGCCCGCCGAGCGCCGCTCCAGCTTCGGTCTGGCGGCGATTTTTGCCATGCGCATGTTGGGCCTGTTCCTGGTGCTGCCGGTGTTCATGCTGGAGGCCGGCAAATACCCCGGAGGGGACGACGCGGCCCTGGTCGGGCTGGCCATGGGCATGTACGGCCTGACGCAGGCGCTGCTGCAGCTGCCGCTGGGCCTGGCCTCGGACCGCTGGGGGCGCAAGCGCGTGATCGTGCTCGGGATGCTGGTGTTTGCCGCTGGCAGCCTGGTGGCGGCGCTGGCGGACTCGGTCATGGGCCTGCTCGTGGGCCGGGCGCTGCAGGGCGCGGGCGCCGTGTCGGCAGCGGTGACGGCGCTGCTGGCCGACCAGACGCGTGAGCTGGTGCGCACCAAGGCCATGGCGCTGGTGGGTATCAGCATCGGCCTGATGTTTGCCGTCGCCCTGGTGGCGGCGCCGTTCCTGACGGCGCACATCGGCCTGTCGGGCCTGTTTTTCGTCACCATGGCGCTGGCGCTCGGCGGCGTGGCCCTGGTGCTGTGGGTGGTGCCGCCCGAGCAGCGCCAGCCCCCCACGGACGCGCGCGCCAGCCTGGCGCAGGTCTGGCGCCATGCCGACCTGCGGCGCCTGAACCTGGGCGTGTTCGCGCTGCACAGCATCCAGATGGCAATGTGGGTGGCGGTGCCGGCGCTGCTGGTGCAGGCGGGCCTGCCCAAGGCGCTGCACTGGCAGGTGTACCTGCCGGCGCTGCTGCTGGCCATCGTCGCCATGGGGGGGCTCTTTGGCATGGAGCGGCGCGGGCGCCTGCGCGCGGCGCTGCTGCTGTCGATTGGCCTGGTGGCCCTGGTGCAGCTGGCGCTGGGGCTGTGGGCCGCTCTGGGGGCGGCGCCGTCGCTGTGGGGGCTGGGCGGCCTGCTGTTCGTGTTTTTTTGCGGCTTCAACATGCTGGAGGCGACGCAGCCGAGCCTGGTCTCGCGCATGGCGCCGGCAAGCCTGCGCGGCGCGGCGTTGGGGGCGTACAACACTTTGCAGTCGCTGGGCCTGTTTGCCGGCGGTGCCCTGGGCGGTGCGCTGGTGCACTGGGGTGGCGCGGGTGGCCTGTTTGCCGCCACCACGCTGCTGGCGCTGGCCTGGCTGGCGCTGACCTGGCCGCTGCAACCGGTGGCGCGCGGCGCCGGGCATGAACCTGTGTAATCGCCCCGATGCCGGGGCGTTGCAATGCGGCTATGCTGCGCACCTGCTGCCGCGCAGGGTGCGGCATGGCATTTCTCCATCTGGCCCGGAAACTCTCCCCTGCCGTCCGGGCTACCCCTAAGGAATTTTTATGGCATCCGTGAACAAGGTCATCATCGTTGGCAACCTCGGGCGCGACCCCGAGATGCGCACCTTCCCCAGCGGCGACCAGGTCGCCAACGTCACCATCGCCACCACCGACCGCTGGCGCGACAAGAACACCGGCGAGAACAAGGAGGCCACCGAGTGGCACCGCGTGGTCTTCAATGGCCGCCTGGCGGAGATCGTCGGCCAGTACCTGCGCAAGGGCAGCCAGGTGTACGTCGAAGGCAGCCTGCGCACGCGCAAGTGGACCGATCAAAGCGGCGTAGAAAAGTACAGCACCGAAATCCGTGCCGACACCATGCAGATGCTGGGCAGCCGCCAGGGTGCGGGCCAAGGCGGTGGCCAGGGCGGCTACGGCGGCGATGATGGCTACGGCGAGAGCAGCTACGAGGCCCCGCGCCGCGCCGCGCCGGTGCAGCCGCAGCAGCCGCCGCGCCCGGCGCCTGCCGCCCCGGCGGCCCGCCCGGCCCCCGCGCCCATGGCGCCGCCGCCGCGTGCTTCGGCGGACTTTGACGGCATGGACGACGACATTCCGTTCTGAGGCAGCCTTGCCTCTGCTGGATGAATCAACGGGCGCCTAGGGCGCCCGTTTTTTTGGGGATTGTTTGCTATTGTTTTTATAGCTGCTCGCGCACTCTGGATAAGCGTTAGCGGCCATTTTTACTTGTTTTTTGAGGCAGGGCCTATGCCCCATCCTCGGCGGCGCCGTGGTTGCGCAGCAGGCGGCGCACCACGTCGGCGCTAAAGCCGCGCGCGGCCAAAAAGCGCATCTGCCGTGCCTGCTCCGCTGGCGTGCTCGGGGGCTGGCCAAAGCGCTGCGCCCACACGGCCTGGGCGCGCTCGTATTCGCTGGCGCGCAGACCCTCGGCCTGGGCGCGCACCAGTTCTTCGCTCAGCCCTTTGCGCCGCAGCTCGTGCAGCAGGCGCTGCGTGCCCAGGCGCGGGGCGCGGCGGTGGATGAGCGACTCGGCCACCCGCGCCTCGTTGATGAAGTCCTGGGCCTGCAGCGCATCGAGTACGGCGGCCAGATCTTCGCCCTCTTGTACGTGGCGCGCGAGCTTGGCTTGCAGCTCGGCGCGCGAGTGCTCGCGCTGCGCCAGCAGGCGCAGCGCCCGGCCTTTGAGCGAGGGGGTGGGGCCGGCCATGGCTGCGTGGGTGCTCAGGCGGCGTCGGCGTCGGCAGCGGGGGCCGGGGCGTCGGCGCTGGCCGGGCGCAGGGCAATGCCCAGGCTCTCGCGCACCTTGTTTTCTATCTCCAGCGCCAGCTGCGGGTTCTCGCGCAGGAACTCGCGTGCGTTGTCGCGGCCCTGGCCAATTTTTTCGCCGTTGTAGGCGTACCAGGCGCCGCTCTTGTCGAGGATTTTGGCCGTGACGCCCATGTCGATGATTTCGCCCTCGCGCGAGATGCCGGCGCCGAACAGGATGTCGAATTCGGCGGTCTTGAACGGCGGGCTGACCTTGTTCTTGACGACCTTGACCTTGGTTTCGTTGCCGATGGGCTCGTCGCCCTTTTTGATGGTGCCGGTGCGGCGGATATCGAGGCGCACCGAGGCGTAGAACTTGAGCGCGTTGCCGCCCGTGGTCGTCTCGGGGCTGCCGAACATGACGCCGATCTTCATGCGAATCTGGTTGATGAAGATGACCGTGCAGTTGGTCTTTTTGATGGTGGCGGTGAGCTTGCGCAGCGCCTGGCTCATCAGGCGCGCTTGCAGGCCGGGCAGCTGGTCGCCCATGTCGCCCTCGATTTCGGCCTTGGGCGTGAGGGCGGCGACCGAGTCCACGACGATCAGATCGACCGCACCCGAGCGCACCAGGCTGTCAACAATCTCCAGCGCCTGCTCGCCGGTGTCGGGCTGGCTGATGAGGATGTCCGGCAGGTTGACGCCGAGCTTTTGCGCGTAGCTGGTATCGAGGGCGTGCTCGGCGTCGATGAAGGCGCAGGTGCCGCCGAGCTTTTGCATCTCGGCAATGACCTGCAGCGTGAGCGTGGTCTTGCCCGAGGACTCGGGGCCATAAATTTCGATCACGCGCCCGCGCGGCAGGCCGCCCACGCCCAGGGCGATGTCCAGGCCCAGCGAGCCGGTGGAGACGACCTGGATGTCCTCGATCTGCTCGCCCTCGCCCAGGCGCATGATGGTGCCTTTGCCGAACTGCTTTTCGATTTGCGCCAGCGCGGCCTGCAGGGCCTTGGCTTTTTCGCTCTGCTCAGCGGGGGCGGCGGTCTTGACGGGTGCGTCCATGGAATTGCTCCTCTTGGTGGCCATAGTAGATGGGGGCGCCAAGACTGTTTTGATGCACAGCCTGTACGCTTGAACAGTAGTTTAGAAGGGTTGTATTTTAACGGGAAGTGATTTTTTAGTCAGTTTGACTGACAATATGCCCCCATGGATTCATCCTCCTTCCCGTTCCCGGCGTCGTCCCCTGAGGCTTGGCGTGCCACCCACCTGGGCTATCTCCTCGGCCACGCGCTGCGCCGTTTTGATGCCCGCGTGCTGCAGCTCATGGCGCACGATGCGCAGGTGCCGCTGGCGCTGTCGAACCTGGCGGCGCGTGACCAGGTCAGCGCTGCGCATGTGCACATCACGCGCCATTTGTCGCTCGCTGGGGACAGGCCCACGGTGCTGGCGCAGCGCGCGGGCATGAGCAAGCAGGCCATGGCCGATGTGATCGAGCAATGCCTGGCCTGGGGCCTGGTCACGCGCGCGCCCGACCCGCAGGATGCGCGCGCGCGCCGGGTGTGCTTCACGCCGTTGGGGCTGGAGTGGCGCCAGGCGTTTGCGCGCGCGCTGGCGCAGGCGGAGAGCGAGTTTCGCGCCGAGGTGGGGGCCGAGGTGGCCACCGTCGTGGCCCTCGGGCTGGAGGTGTACGCCAGCGGCTAAATGGCGCTGCGCCCCCCCGGCAGCCACCTAAAATCGAGCATCAAACAAATAGATACCAGGAGACACCCCATGCGCATCCTCATTGCCGAAGACGACCAGGTGCTGGCCGACGGGCTGCTGCGCACCTTGCGTGCTTCGGGCGCGGTGGTCGATCACGTCGCCAGCGGCAGCGAGGCCGATACCGCCCTGACCACCGCGCACGAATTTGATCTGCTCATCCTCGACCTGGGCCTGCCCAAGATGCACGGCCTGGAGGTCTTGAAGCGCCTGCGCGGGCGCGGCTCGGCGCTGCCGGTGCTCATCCTTACCGCCGCCGACAGCGTGGACGAGCGCGTCAAGGGCCTCGATTACGGCGCCGACGACTACATGGCCAAGCCGTTCAGTCTGCAGGAGCTCGAAGCGCGCGTGCGCGCTCTCACGCGCCGGGGCATGGGCGCCACCAGCGCCACCATCAAGCACGGCCCGCTGGTGTACGACCAGGCCGGGCGCGTGGCCACCATCGACGGCAAGATGGTCGAGCTCTCGGCGCGCGAGCTCGGCCTGCTCGAAGTGCTGCTGCAGCGCGCGGGCCGCCTGGTGAGCAAAGACCAGCTCGTCGAGCGCCTGTGCGAGTGGGGCGAGGAGGTGAGCAACAACGCCATCGAGGTCTATATCCACCGCCTGCGCAAAAAGATCGAGAAAGGCCCGATCCGCATCGCCACCGTGCGCGGCCTGGGTTACTGCCTGGAAAAAATTCCGGGTTAATGCTATTAATTTGGTAGCTACTCACGCTTGCCTGATAAGCGCTAGAGGCCAAAACATTGAAACTCTTTCAGCGCGAGCAGCGCTCCCTGTTTGGCGAAATCCTCGACTGGATGCTGACGCCGCTGCTGCTCTTGTGGCCCGTCAGCCTGGCGCTGACCTGGCTGGTGGCGCAGAACCTGGCGAACAAGCCGTTTGACCGCGCGCTGGAGTACAACGCCCACGCCCTGGCCCAGCTCATCACGGTGCAGCGCGGGCGCGTGCAGTTCAACCTGCCGCAGCCGGCCAGCGAGATCCTGCGTGCCGATGAGTCCGACATCGTCTACTACCAGGTGCTCGGCCCCAGCGGCGGCCTGCTCTCGGGCGAGCGCGAGCTGCCGCGCCCGCCGCAGGACGCACCGCCGCAGACCAGCGAGGTGCGCCTGCGCGATGCCGAGCTGCGCGGCGTCGATCTGCGCGTGGCCGCCATCTGGGTGCGCCTGCCGCTGCCGGGCGAGCCGCTGGCGCTGGTGCAGGTGGCCGAGACGCGCGAGAAGCGCAGCATGTTGGCCACCGAGATCATCAAGGGCGTGATGCTGCCGCAGTTCGTCATCTTGCCGCTGGCGGTGCTGCTGGTGTGGCTGGCGCTGGCGCGCGGCATCCAGCCGCTCAGTCAGCTCGAAGAGCGTATCCGCGCGCGCCGCCCGGACGACCTCTCGCCGCTCGATCACAAGGCCGTGCCGCTGGAGGTGGCGCCGCTGGTGGATTCCGTCAACGACCTGCTGCGCCGCCTGGGCGACTCGATGGCGACGCAAAAGCGCTTCCTGGCCGACGCCGCGCACCAGCTCAAGACGCCGCTGGCGGGCCTGCGGATGCAGGCCGACCTGGCGCAGCGCGAGGGCACGAGCACCGAGGAGCTCAAACGCTCGCTGCAGCACATCGGGCGTTCGAGCATCCGCGCCACGCACACCGTCAACCAGCTGCTGGCGCTGGCGCGTGCCGAGGGCAGCGCCACCGTGCTGGCGCACCAGCCCTGCGACCTGGCCGAGATCGTCATGGACACCGTCAGCGACAGCGTGCCGCGCGCCATGGACAAGCGCATCGACCTGGGCTACGACGGCGTGGCGCCCGGGGCCAGCGGCGTTTGGGTCGATGGCAACCCGACCTTGCTCAAGGAGCTGGCGCGCAACCTGGTGGACAACGCCATCAACTACACGCCCCAGGGCGGCATGGTGACGGCGCGCGTGCTCGACGACCGCTTCAGCCGCGTGGTGCTGCTGCAGGTGGAAGACTCGGGCCCGGGCGTGCCCGAGGCCGAGCGCGCGCTCATCTTCGAGCCCTTTTACCGCGCCCTGGGCACCGAGGCCGACGGCTCCGGCCTGGGCCTGCCCATCGTCATGGAAATCGCCCGCCAGCACAGCGCCGAGGTGCTGATCGAAGACGCCCGCGCCGGCCAGCAGCCGCCCGGGGCCCTGTTCAGCGTGCGCTTTCCGTGCAGCCGCGAGGCGCCGCTCAACAAGGCTTGAGCGGCTTGCCCGCCAGCGGCAGGCTGGTGGCGAGCTGCTGGCGCTGCGCCGCCGTCACGGCCGGCAGGCGCAGCTGGTACAGGCGCGTCTCGGGGCGCTCTTGCACCACGCGCGCCGTGCGTACGCCTTGGCGGGCCAGGTCCTTGAGTGCGACTTCGGCGCGCTCTTCGTTCGAATAGCGCCCCAGCGACAGGCCGGGCTCCCAGGTGGCGCCGGGGCGGTCGAAGGCGATGCCCAGGGCGCGCAGCTCGCCGCGTTTCTTGTCCACCACGTCGGTATCGGGAAAGCGCCCCATGTACACCATCCAGCGCCCGCTTTGGGTGCTCGCTTCGAGCTGCCAGCTGCCCGCCGGCAGGCTGGCGGCGGCCTGGCGCAGGGCAGCGGCCTGGCGCTCGTCGAAGCTGCCGGCCTGCAGGCATTGCGTGGGCTCGGGTGGGGGGCTGGGGGCGTGCGCCGTGACCGGGGGGGCAGGTGTGGATGTGGGGTGGGGCGTGGCCGGCTCCACCGGGGCTTCAGCCTGCATCGGGGCGGGTGGCGCTGCGGGTGGCGTTGCTGGAAGGGTGCTGCCGCTGGGCAGCAGGCGCAAGGCCTCGGGGTGCAGCTGCTGCTGCAGGCGTTCGGGCTCGGACTGGCTGGCGGGCGCCAGCCCCCAGGGCTGCAGCAGGCCCTGGCGCCAGGTGTAGTAGCCGGCGTTGGCCAGCAGCAGGAGAAGAACGAGCAAACGCAGCATGGGGCGGGACTTTACATCGGGCGCACGCTGACGCTGGCGCTGGTGAGCGCCTGCAGGCCGGCGCCGTCGCGCAGCAGCAGCGCGCCATCGGCGGCCACGCCTTCGCACCAGGCCTGGCGGCCATCGCTCAGGCGCACATTGCGCGCGCGCAGCAGGTCGCGCGCGGCAAAGCGCGGCTGCAGCGGGGCAAAGCCCTGCTGGGCAAAGGTTTGCACGGCTTGCAGCAGGGCCGGCGCCAGGCGCAGCAGGGCGCTGCCGGCGTCGCTGCCGGGCAGCAGCTCTTGCAGGCTGGCTGCCGGGGTGGCCAGGTCGGCGCCGGGCGGGCAGTGGATGTTCAGGCCCACGCCGATGACGCAGTAGCGCTCGGCGGCGTCGCTGCCGGCGCTGCTGGCGGTTTCGATCAGGATGCCGCAGAGCTTGCGCGCGCCGTCCAGCCACAGATCATTGGGCCACTTGATTTGCACCGCCGGGTGCAGGCTCTCGGCCAGCGCCAGGCCCACGGCCAGCGACAGCCCCGACCAGTCGCGCGGCGCCAGCGGCAGGCCCAGGGAGAAGGTCAGCGCCTGCCCCGGCTGGCTGCTCCAGCTTTTGCCCAGGCGGCCCCGGCCCGCGCTTTGGCGCTCGGCGATCAGCAGCAGCGGCTCGTGCCAGCCGGCGCGCGCGCGGCGCATGAGCTCGGTGTTGCTCGAATCGACCTCGGGCAGCAGCTCCACGCTCAGGCCCGGCCAGAGCACATCGAGCTGCTGCCACAGCGCCTCCAGCGGCCAGGGCGGCTGCGCGCTGTTCATGGCGCCTCCCGGGGGCCGGGCGGGCTCCAGCCGCGCTTGGGCGCCAGCAGCGTGCCCCGGCATTGGGCGCTGGCGCAGTGGCAGGGGTACTCGGCCTTGAGCTTTTTCGTGTAGCGCTCTTCGATGATCAGGCCGTAGTCGTAGTTCAGCTCCTCGCCGGCGGCGATGGCGCGGCGCGCGGTGATGAAGATGCGCCCGTCCTGCTCGTCGGCCCAGCAGTTCGGATCGCAGCTGTGGTTGATCCAGCGCGCCGAATTGCCGCCAACGCTGGCGTCGATCACCCGGTCTTCATCGACGTGGAAGTAGAAGGTGTGGTTGGGCTGGCTCGGGTCATGCGGGTGGCGCCGCTGCGCCTCGTCCCAGGAGATGACTTCACCGACGTACTCGATCAGCACCTCGCCCTCGGCGATGTCCTGCAGTGCGAACACGCCGCGCCCGTGCACGCCCGAACGGCGTACCTGCAGGCGGCGGCCCGAGGAAGAAGGGAGGGTATTGCGGGGCATGGCGGGAAAAACTCTGCTACTTTAATAGGCATACGTGCGCGTGCGCGCGCAAGGCCCCGGATTCTAAAAGCGCCCACCCAGGCAGGCAGACATTCCCCATGAGCAAAACCCTCGTCATCGCAGAAAAACCCTCGGTCGCGCAAGACATCGTGCGCGCCCTCACGCCCGTGGCGGGCAAGTTCGACAAGCACGAAGACCACTTCGAGAGCGAGCGCTACGTCGTCACCAGCGCCGTCGGCCACCTGGTGGAGATCCAGGCGCCCGAGCAGTACGACGTCAAACGCGGCAAGTGGAGCTTTGCCCACCTGCCCGTGATCCCGCCGCACTTCGACTTGAAGCCGGTCGATAAAACCAAGAGCCGCCTGGCCGCCGTGGTCAAGCAGGCCAAGCGCAAGGACGTGACGGCGCTCATCAACGCCTGCGACGCGGGGCGCGAGGGCGAGCTGATCTTCCGCTTGATCGAGCAGTACGCCGGCGGCGCCAAGGGCGGTTTGGGCAAGCCCGTGCAGCGCCTGTGGCTGCAGAGCATGACGCCGCAGGCCATCCGTGACGGCTTTGGCCAGCTGCGCAGCGACGCGCAGATGCAGGGCCTGGCCGACGCTGCGCGCAGCCGCAGCGAGGCCGATTGGCTGGTCGGCATCAACGGCACGCGCGCCATGACGGCGTTCAACTCGCAGGGCGGGGGGTTCTTTCTGACCACCGTGGGCCGGGTGCAGACGCCCACGCTGTCGCTCGTCGTCGAGCGCGAGGAAAAAATCCGTGCCTTCAAGAGCCGCGACTACTGGGAAATCCACGGCAGCTTCGCCGCGCAGGCCGGCGACTACCTGGGCAAGTGGTTCGACCCGCAATGGAAGAAAAGCGACGACCCCGAGGCCCGCGCCGACCGCCTGTGGAACGCCCAAGCGGCGCAGCAGATTGCCGACGCCGTGCGCGGCAAGCCTGCCACCGTCACCGAAGAAGCCAAGCCCAGCACCCAGGCCAGCCCGCTGCTGTTTGACCTGACCAGCCTGCAGCGCGAGGCCAACGGCAAGTTTGGTTTTTCCGCCAAGACCACGCTGTCGATTGCCCAGGCGCTGTACGAAAAGCACAAGGCGCTGACCTACCCGCGTACCGATTCGCGCGCCCTGCCCGAGGACTACATCGGCGTGGCGCGCCAGACCTGCGAGATGCTCGCCGACTCGGGCATGGCCCACCTGGCGCCGTTTGCGCGCCAGGCGCTGGAGGGCAACTATGTGCGGCCCACCAAGCGCGTGTTCGACAACAGCAAGGTGTCGGACCACTTCGCCATCATCCCCACCACGCAGGCGCCGCATGGCCTGAGTGAGGCCGAGCAAAAGCTCTACGACCTGGTGGTGCGGCGCTTTCTGGCGGTGTTCTTCCCCAATGCCGAGTACCAGATCACCACGCGCATTTCCAAGATCGAGCAGCACAGCTTCAAGACCGAAGGCAAGGTATTGGTCAAGCCCGGCTGGCTGGCGATTTACGGCAAGGAAGCGGCGCTTGAGTCCGAGGACGGCAAGGCTGGCGAAAAAAATGGGGAAAAAGGCCAGCCGCTGGTGGCCGTGCAGCCCGGCGAGCGCCCGCTGGCCGAGCAGGTCCACCCCAAGGGCCTGAAAACCAAGCCACCGGCGCGCTACAGCGAAGCCACGCTGCTGGGCGCCATGGAGAGCGCCGGCAAGCAGATCGACGACGAGGAGCTGCGCAGCGCCATGCAGGAGAAAGGCCTGGGGACGCCTGCCACGCGCGCGGCCATCATCGAAGGGCTGCTGACGGAAAAATACATGCTGCGCGAGGGCCGCGAAATCATCCCCACGGCCAAGGCCTTCCAACTGATGACGCTGTTGCGCGGCCTGGAGGTGAACGAGCTGTGCAAGGCCGAGCTCACCGGCGAGTGGGAATACAAACTGGCGCAGATGGAAAAAGGCCAGCTCTCGCGCGCCGCCTTCATGCAGCAGATTGCCGCCATGACCGAGCGCATGGTGAAGAAAGCCAAGGAATACGACCGCGACACCATCCCCGGCGACTACGCCCAGCTCGCCAGCCCCTGCCCGAACTGCGGCGGTGTGGTCAAGGAAAACTACCGCAGATATGCCTGCGTCGGCCGACCAGCCGACGCGGGTGGCTCCGGTGAAGGGTGTGGCTTCTCGTTTGGCAAATCGCCCGCAGGCCGCACCTTTGAAACGGCAGAGGCCGAAGAGCTCCTGCGCCAGCGCCGCATCGGCCCGCTGGAGGGCTTTCGCTCCAAGGCCGGCTGGCCGTTCACGGCAGAGGTCGCCATCGTGCAGGACGACGAGGCCCCCGGCCGCTTCAAGCTCGAATTCGACTTTGGCGACGACAAAAACGCCGAGGAATCGGGCGAGCTGGTGGCCTTTACCGACGCCAGCCTGGGCCCCTGCCCGGCCTGCGGCAGCCCGGTGCACGCGCACGGCAGCAACTACGTCTGCAGCCGCGCCGTGCCCACGGCGGAGCAGCCCACGCCCAGTTGCAACTTCAAGAGTGGCCAGATCATCCTGCAGCAGCCGATAGCGCGCGAGCAGATGCAAAAGCTGCTCGCCACCGGCAAGACCGATCTGCTCGACAAATTCATCTCCAACCGCACGCGCCGCGCCTTCAAGGCCCACCTGGTGTGGGACAAGGAGGCCGGCAAGGTCGGCTTTGAGTTCGAGCAGCGCGAGAGCAAATACCCGGCGCGCAAGACAGTAGCTACAAAAACAGGAGCTGCTCGCGCAGCAGGGGCGGGCGCTGCAGCCAAAAAAGCCCCGGCAAAAAAGGCCACCCGCAAGCCCAGCACCGCCACCGGCAAAACGCCCAGCCCGGCATTGGCTGCAGTGATTGGCGATGCGCCGGTGACCCGCCCCGAGGCGGTGAAAAAACTCTGGGAATACATCCGCGCCCACAACCTGCAAGACCCGCAGGACAAGCGCCAGATCGTTGCCGACGACAAGCTGCGCGCCGTGCTGGGGCAGGACCGCATCGGCATGTTCGGCCTGGCGGGGGCGCTGGGGGGGCATTTGGGCTGAGGCCTGCGCCGCCGCCTGGGAGGGCGTCTGGCGGCGGGGGGCAGTAAGCTTGCCTGTCAATGCATTGGTATCTGCACGGCAATTTTGATAGCACCCCACGCTTATCTGGTGCGGGCTTTCACGCCCCCTCCCCTTGCGGGAGAGGGTTGGGGAGAGGGGTGAATAGGCAAGGTGCTGCCAGCGCCCCCTCTCCCCCGGCCCCTCCCCCGCGAGGGGGGAGGGGAGCAAAAACCGCCCTTTGACCAGGCGGATGGGAGCCGTCAAAAGATGTGTGCATACACAAGCCCACGAGGGGGGAGGGGAGCTGCAGCCGTCACGTGCTTGCGGGCCCGGCAAGCTGTGTAGATACCTATGCTGTCAATGACCGGGGTTGATAAGGGTTTTGCCGATTCGCGATGGATTTTCGGATCAAATGTTGAGCCGTATATTTCATAATACGGCTCATGCCAACATCCCCCACTCCCCGTCGTTACCTCTGGCAGCAACCCGGCTGGCCCGCTCTGCACGTCGATGCTGCCGCCTTGACGCCCGCGCTGGAGTCGGCGCGGCTGGAGCAAGGCAAGCTGCTGGGCCTGCTGGATGCCATTGGCCTGGTGCCTGCGCAGGATGTGGCGCGCGAGCTGTGGGTGCAGGAGGCGCTGGCCACGGCCCAGATCGAGGGGCAGCGTTTTGACCTGGCGGTGGTGCGCTCGTCCGTGGCGCGCCGCCTGGGGCTGGATGACACCGGCACGGCTGCGGCAGACCGCTCGGTCGAAGGTCTGATGGACGTGATGCAAGATGCCGTGGAGCGTTGCACCGCACCGCTGGACGCTGATCGGTTGTGGCGTTGGCAGTCGGCGCTGTTTCCAGGCGGCACCTCGGGCATTCAGCGCATTGCTGTAGGGCGCTGGCGCGACCACGAAGACCCCATGCAGATCGTCTGCGGCCCGCTGGGGCGTGAGGTCGTGCATTACGAGGCACCACCGTCGCGCCAGGTGGCGGGGGAGATGGCGCACTTGATCGACTGGTTCGAGTCCACCCGACCGACAGGTGACCAGGGGGCGTTGAACGGGTTGGTGCGTGCAGCGTTGGCGCACCTGTGGTTTGAGACGGTGCACCCGTTTGAAGACGGCAATGGCCGCCTGGGCCGCGCGTTGGCAGACATGGCGCTGGTGCAGGATGGGGTATCCCATGGCACCACGTTGCAGCACCTGGTGGCGCCCATTTTTGGCATGGCGCGGCGCATGTGGGTGCGGCGCGGTGAGTACTACGACGCACTCAACGCCGCGCAGCGCGGCAGCACGGACGTGACGGCCTGGGTGCTGTGGTTTGTGCACTCCTTTGCGCAGGGCTGCAGCGCATCCCAGGCCGTGGTGCGGCAGGCGGTGGACAAGGCGGCGTTTCGCAGTCGCATACTGCAGGCCGGGGTGAGCCCACGCCAGGCCAAGGTGCTCGAGCGCCTGTTGGCCGTCGGCAGTGTGGAACTGGGAGGCGGCTTCATGGGCGGGTTGACGGCCGACAAATACACCAAGCTGACCGGCACCAGCAAGCCCACGGCCACGCGGGATTTGGCCGATCTGGCAGCCAAGGGCCTGCTGCAGGTCAGCGGCCAGGGCCGGGCCACGCGCTATGCGATTGCGGTGCCGGGGTGGACGCAGCCGACGATCGAATAAAACATCCACCCACCACCCCAGACTACGATACGCACCCCCGCCACACCCGAGGCGGCACATTTTTCAGGAGATCAACACACCATGTTCAGCCATGTGATGCTGGGAGCCAGGGACCTTGAACAATCCCGGCAGTTCTACGACGCTCTTTTGGGCGCCTTGGGCCATGCCCCGGGGGTGGCCAACAAGAGCCGGTATTTCTACCGCAGCGCGGGCGGCAATTTCGGCATCACGCTGCCCATCAACGGCGAAGCGGCCTGCCATGGCAATGGCAGCACGCTGGGTTTTGCGGCCACCTCGCCCGAGCAGGTGGATGCCGCCCACGCTGCGGGCGTGGCCGCCGGGGGCGTGAGCTGCGAAAACCCGCCGGGCTGGCGCGAGTTGGGCAATGGCATGCGCCTGTACCTGGCCTACCTGCGCGACCCGGCAGGCAACAAGCTGTGCCTGACCTACCGCCCGGCGTGAACACGGGATGGTTTTGATGCAACTGCCAGAACAATGGGCGCTGGGCGCGCATTTGGCGTGATGGTGGGGCTTTGAACGGCGCGATTGTGCGTATTTCCACTAGGAAATAACGAAAAATGTGGGAATACATCCGAGCGCACAATCGGCCCTTTCCCCAGTGTTTGCAGGCCATCGGCAGCGGTGGCTGGCGCCCTGGGGGCGCACCTGGCTTGACTGCGTACCGCGCGTGGAGGAGCACATGGCACTGAACCACCCGATTACCGCCCAGTGGCCCGCGCGCCACCCCGACCGTCTGCAGCTGTACTCCCTGCCCACGCCCAACGGCGTGAAGGTGTCGATTGCGCTCGAAGAAATGCAGCTGCCTTACGAGGCGCACCGCATCAGCTTTGAGCGGGGCGAACAGTTCCTTCCGGCATTCTTGGCGCTCAACCCGAACAACAAGATCCCGGCGATCCTCGATCCGCACGGCCCTGGCGGCGCGCCGCTGGCGCTGTTCGAGTCGGGCGCGATCTTGCTCTACCTGGCCGAGAAAACCGGCCAATTCCTGCCCACCGAGGCCAGCGCACGCTACCAGGCGCTGCAGTGGCTGATGTGGCAGGTGGGCGGCCTGGGGCCGATGTTCGGCCAGCTCGGCTTCTTTCACAAGTACGCCGGCAAGGACTACGAGGACAAGCGCCCGCGCGATCGCTACGTGGCCGAATCGCGGCGCTTGCTGGGCGTGCTCGAACAGCATCTGGCCGGTCGCGCCTGGATGCTGGGCGAGCGTTACAGCATCGTCGATATGGCCATCTTCCCCTGGGTGAACAACCTCGTCACGCACTACGCGGCCGGCGAGTTGGTCGGCTGGGCGGAGTTCCCTCAGGTGCAGCGCGCCCTGGCCACCTTTTTGGCGCGCCCGGCCGTACAACGCGGGCTGCAAATGCCCGTTTGAATCATTACAACAACAAGGTTTTCGCCCATGGCAGCTACCTCTTTGACCCCTCCTAAAAAAACCATTCCCCCGGCCTACCTGATTTTGGTGGCGATGCTGGTTGGTATTGGCGTGGGCTATTTCATCTTCGTGCAGTTCCCGGACAAGCAGGCGGCCAAAGAGATCGCCGGCTACATCTCCATCCTCTCGGACGTGTTCCTGCGCCTGATCAAGATGCTGATCGGGCCGCTGGTGTTCTCGACCCTGGTGGTGGGCATTGCGCACATGGGTGATGCGGCCTCGGTCGGGCGTGTGTTCGTCAAGGCCATGGCCTGGTTCGTCACCGCCTCGCTGGTGTCGCTGGTGCTGGGTCTGGTGCTGGCCAACTGGCTGCAGCCGGGGCACAACCTGGGCCTGCCGCTGCCCGATGTGGGCGCGGCCACCAACTTGGCGACGGCCAAGTTCACGCTCAAGGAATTCGTCAACCACCTGGTGCCCAAGTCCTTCGCCGAGGCCATGGCGAACAACGAAATCCTGCAGATCGTGGTGTTCTCGATGTTCTTTGGCGTCGCCCTGGCGGCGCTGGGCGAAAAGGGCAAGCAGCTCATCGCCGTGACCGAGGAGCTGGCGCACGTCATGCTCAAGATCACCGGCTACGTCATGAAGCTCGCGCCCCTGGCGGTGTTTGCCGCCATGGCGGCGACGGTGGCCGTTAACGGCCTGGGCGTGCTGCTCAAGTTTGCCGTCTTCATGGGTGACTTCTACCTCGGCCTGTTCCTGCTCTGGGGTCTGCTGGTGCTGGCAGGCTTTACCTTTCTGGGCAAGCGCATCTTCAAGCTGCTGGCGCTGATCAAAGAGGCGTTCATGCTCTCCTTTGCCACCGCCAGCTCCGAGGCCGCCTACCCCAAGATCCTCGACGGCCTGGACCGCTTTGGCGTCAAGCGCAAAATTTCGAGCTTTGTCATGCCCATGGGCTACTCGTTCAACCTCGACGGCTCGATGATGTACTGCACCTTCGCCACGCTGTTCATCGCCCAGGCCTACGACATCCACCTCTCGCTGGCGACGCAGGTCACCATGCTGCTCATCCTCATGCTCACCTCCAAGGGCATGGCCGGCGTGCCGCGCGCCTCGCTGGTGGTGATTGCCGCCACGCTCAACCAGTTCGACATTCCCGAAGCCGGCCTGCTGCTGATCCTGGGCGTCGATACCTTCCTCGACATGGGCCGCTCGGCCACCAACGCCGTGGGTAACTCCATCGCCAGCGCCGTCGTCGCCAAGTGGGAGGGCCAGCTGTTGACTGAGGAGGAGGCTGCCGAACACGCGCGCAGCATGGACGAAGAAGCCGCCGCCCGCGCCCACCCCGTGCCCGGGCCGGATCTGGCATGAAGGCCGCCGTTCTTCTCCTGGGCGCCTGGCTCGCCCTGGGCAGCGCGCAGGCCGAGGACGGCCCCGAGAACAGCAGCCGCAACCCTGGCGCCCAGCCCCTGAGCGGCCTGCTGGCGCAGGTGCGCAGCAGTGGCAGCGTGGCCCTGGCGTACCGCACCAGCTCGGTGCCGTTTTCCTACCTGAACGCGCAGGGCCAGCCCGTGGGTTACTCGATCGCGCTGTGCCAGGCGCTGGTGCAGGGCATGGAGCAGGTGGTGCAGCGCCCGCTGACGGTTCGCTGGGTGCCCGTCACCGCCGCCACCCGCCAGGAGGCGATTACGAGCGGCGCCGCCGACCTCGAATGCGGCTCGACCACCAGCAACGTTGCACGCCAGCGCACCGTGGCGTTCTCACCAACAATTTTTGTTGCTGGCACGCGCCTCTTGGTGCGCAAAAAATCGGGCATCCGCGACTGGCGCGATTTGGCGGGCAAGAGCGTGGCCGTGACCGAGGGCACGACCAACGCCGCCTTGCTGCAAAAACTCGCCCCGCGCCTGCCGCAGCCGCCCCTGCTGCTGGTGCAGCGCGAGCACCAGGACGCGTTTGCCCAGGTAGCCAGCGGCGCGGCCGACGCCTTTGCCACCGACGACGTGCTGCTGCACGGCCTGGTGGCGCAAACCCCGGGCGCGCGCGAGCGCCTGGCCGTGGTCGGCGAGCTGCTGTCCTACGAACCCTACGCCCTCATGTTCCGCAAGGGCGATGCGCAGCTGGCCAAGTTCGTCACCGACCGCCTGCGCAGCCTGGCCGCTGACGGCGAGATCGAGCGCCAGTACGAACGCTGGTTTCTGCGCCCGCTGCCCGATGGCCAGCGTCTGAACCTGCCCATGAGCGCGCAGCTGCAGGCCATCATCGACAGTCTGGCCGCCGCGCAGGTGGAGTGAAATAGGCCGCTGGCGCTTGCTAGATAAGCGCTAGCAGCTATAAAAACAATAGCAAATTATTCCCATCCCAGCATCAGCTGCAGGTTCTGCACCGCAGCGCCGCTGGCGCCCTTACCCAGGTTGTCCAGGCGGGCAATTGCCACGGCCTGGCGCGCTGCCTCGTTGGCAAAAACGCGGATTTCCAGTTGGTTGGTGTCGGCCAGGGCGGTGGCGTCGAGCTTGCCGTCTGCCGTGGCGGGTAGCACCTGCACGTACTGCTGCGGCGTGTTGCTGCGGGCGTAGTGCGCGCTGTAGGCGGCCTGCAGGTCGGCGCCGCTGGGGCGGCCCGGCAGCTGATCGAGGTGCAGCGGCAATTGCACCAACATGCCCTGGCGGAAGTTGCCGACCGAGGGCAAAAACAGTGGGCGCGCCGTCAGGCCGGTGCAGCGCATGATCTCGGGGATGTGCTTGTGCGACAGGCCCAGGGCGTAGCTCTCGAACAGCGGCGCCTGGCCGGCCTCGTAGGCTTCGATCATGGGGCGTCCGCCGCCCGAGTAGCCGCTGACCGAGGGCAGCGACACCGGCATGTCCGGCGCCAGCAGGCCGGCGTCGATCAGCGGGCGCAAGAGCGCAATCGCGCCCGTGGCGTAGCAGCCGGGGTTGGCCACGCGCTCGGCGGTGGCAATGGCTTGCGCCTGGCCGGCCTGCAGCTCGGCAAAGCCGTAGACCCAGCCATCGGCCACACGGTGCGCGGTGGAGGCGTCGATGAGGCGCGGCTTTTTGCCCGGCAGGGCGTCGATCAGGGCCACCGATTCACGCGCGGCGTCGTCGTGCAGGCACAGGATGACGACATCGACTTGCGCCATCAGCGCCTGCTTGGCCTGCGCGTCTTTGCGCAGCGCCGGGTCAATGCTGACGAGCTCGATGTGGCCCATGGACTGCAGGCGTTCGCGGATTTGCAGCCCGGTGGTGCCGGCCTCGCCGTCGATGAAGATTTTGAACATGGCGGGCCCTCCGATCGGCAAAAAAAGAGACCCCGCGACGGTGCTGGGGTCGTAAGTTCCACAACAGGTATGGTGCGTCGCAGCATGATACATTCACCGGCTGCCATGTCCCCAGCCCGCGGCCAGACAAACCAATCATGGCAAACGGGTCAACGGGTTAGTACCACCCTTCCCCTGAGAGAGACCTCATGAAGATTCACGAATACCAAGGCAAGGAAATCTTGCGCAATTTTGGTGTGCCCGTTCCGCGCGGCATTCCCGCATTCACGGTGCAAGAAGCCGTGGAAGCAGCCCAGAAACTCGGCGGCCCGGTGTGGGTCGTGAAGGCCCAGATCCACGCCGGTGGCCGTGGCAAGGGCGGCGGCGTGAAGGTGGCCAAGAGCATTGACGACGTCAAGAAGCTGGCCGAGCAAATCCTCGGTATGCAGCTGGTGACGCACCAGACCGGCCCTGAAGGCCAGAAGGTTCGCCGCCTCTACATCGAAGACGGCGCCGACATCAAGAACGAACTCTACGTGTCGCTGGTCACCGACCGCGCGACGCAGAAGGTGGCCCTGATCGCTTCGTCTGAGGGCGGCATGGACATCGAGGAAGTGGCGCACTCCACGCCCGAGAAGATCATCACCGAGATGATCGACCCGCTCACCGGCATCACCGCCGACCAGTCCAAGAAGATCGCTGCGGCCATCGGCCTGACCGGCGGCTCGGTGGACCAGGCCGTGGACCTGTTCGCCAAGCTCTACCAGTGCTACATGGACACCGACGCGTCGCTGGTGGAAATCAACCCGCTGAACTGCGATTCCAAGGGCGACCTGATGGCCCTGGACGCCAAGTTCAACTTTGACGCCAACGCCCTGTTCCGCCACCCCGAGATCGTCGCCCTGCGCGATCTGGACGAAGAAGACCCGGCCGAAGTGGAAGCCTCCAAGTTCGACCTGGCCTACATCAGCCTGGACGGCAACATCGGCTGCCTGGTCAACGGCGCGGGCCTGGCCATGGCCACCATGGACACCATCAAGCTGTTTGGCGGCGAGCCGGCCAACTTCCTCGACGTGGGCGGCGGCGCCACCCCCGAGAAGGTCACCGAAGCCTTCAAGATCATGCTCAAGAACCCCAAGGTCAAGGGCATCCTGGTCAACATCTTCGGCGGCATCATGAAGTGCGACACCATCGCCACCGGCGTCATCACCGCCTGCAAGGCCGTGAACCTTTCCGTGCCGCTGGTCGTGCGCATGAAGGGCACCAACGAAGAGCTGGGCAAGAAGATGCTGGCCGAATCGGGCCTGCCCATCATCGCTGCCGACACCATGGCCGAAGCCGCCACCAAGATCGTGGCCGAAGTCAAGTAAGAAGCCCGGAGAACACCTATGTCGATCTACATCAACAAAGACACCAAAGTCATCACCCAGGGCATCACGGGCAAGACCGGCCAGTTCCACACTGAGAAGTGCCAGGAATACGCCAACGGCAAGAACTGCTTCGTGGCCGGCGTGAACCCGAAGAAGGCCGGCGAGTCCATCTTCAACATCCCCATCTACGGCTCCGTCAAGGAAGCGGCAACGCAGACCGGCGCCACCGTGTCGGTGATCTACGTGCCGCCGGCAGGCGCGGCTGCTGCCATCTGGGAAGCCGTCGAGGCCGACCTGGACCTGGCGATCTGCATCACCGAAGGCATTCCGGTGCGCGACATGCTCGAAGTGCGCAACAAGATGCGCGCCAAGGAAGCCGTTGGCGGCAAGCGCACCCTGCTGCTGGGCCCCAACTGCCCGGGCCTGATCACGCCCGACGAGATCAAGATCGGCATCATGCCCGGCCACATCCACCGCAAGGGCCGCATCGGCGTGGTGTCCCGTTCGGGCACGCTGACCTATGAAGCCGTGGCCATGTTGACCGAAGTCGGCCTGGGCCAGTCCAGCGCCGTGGGCATTGGCGGCGACCCGATCAACGGCCTCAAGCACATCGACGTGATGAAGGCGTTCAACGACGATCCGGACACCGACGCCGTCATCATGATTGGCGAAATCGGCGGCCCCGACGAAGCCGAAGCCGCGCAGTGGTGCAAGGCCAATATGAAGAAGCCCGTGGTCGGCTTCATCGCTGGCGTCACGGCCCCTCCGGGCAAGCGCATGGGCCACGCCGGCGCGCTGATCTCCGGCGGCGCCGACACGGCCGACGCCAAGCTCGCCATCATGGAAGAGTGCGGTTTCGTCGTCACGCGCAACCCGTCCGAACTGGGCAAGCTGCTCAAGGCGCAGCTCAAGTAAGCCCTGTGCTTGCCGCCCCGACGCCCGCAGTGCCAACGCTGCGGGCGTTTTTTTTCGCCGTCACACTGCGGTACAAAAAAGACAGTGGCGGCCCATTCAATGCCGATTCAAATAGCCCTCGTCTATGATGCTGCGCTACGCAACAGGGCAGAACATGGCGGATTTTCATTCCTCGGTCACGCAGCAGCCTTTTTTTATTTCCCCGTCAACGCAGATTGCCGCCGGCAAGAGGGCGCTATGAATTCGGTGGCCCGTTTGTCGTACGAGTTTTGCGGTCTGACCGATTGCGGGCGGGTGCGCAAGAACAATGAAGATGCGGTGGCCGTCGATCCCGCCCACGGCCTGGCCCTGCTGGCCGATGGCATGGGCGGCTACAACGCCGGCGAGGTGGCCAGCAGCATGGCCATTTCCGTCACTCAGCACGCCATGGTGCGCTGGCTCGAGCAGGCACAAGGCCGGCCCGCCAGCGCTGCCGTGCGCCAGGCACTGCAAGAGAGCGTGCAGCAGGCCAATCTGGCGGTGCTCAAAACGTCCATGCTGCAACCGCAATGCGCCGGCATGGGCACGACGCTGGTGGTGGCGGTATTCGGCGGCGATCGTCTGGTTTTGGGCCATATGGGCGATTCGCGTTGCTACCGCCTGCGCGCCGGACAGCTGCAGCAGCTCACACGCGACCATTCCTGGCTGCAAGAGCAGCTCGACGCCGGGCTGATGACGCCCGAGGAGGCCGCGCAATCGGGCTACGGCAATTTGGTCACGCGCGCCCTGGGGGTGGAAGAAGAAACGCTGCTGGACATCAACGAATTCCAGGTCGAGCCCCTGGACTTATTCTTGCTTTGTTCCGATGGTTTGTCCGATATGCTCAGCGACCACGAACTGCTCATGCTCAGTAACAGCTCCGATAGCCTGGAAGAAAAAACCCGCTGCCTGGTCGATACGGCCAACGCCATGGGTGGGCGCGACAATATCAGCGTCGTCTTGGTGCAAGCCCATACCCAGGGGCGCAGTAAATCGGGCTTGATCTCGCGGTTGTTGCATAAAAAAGCGGCATGAGCCTTGTCATTCATTGAAAATAGAATTTAGAAATCAGGAGTTGGCCATGCCCAAATTGATCGTCTCGATCGACGGTGTTGTCATCAAGGAAGTCGAGTTGACCAAAGAGCGTACTTCCTTGGGGCGCAGGCCGTATAACGACGTCGTTATCGACAACCTGGCCATCAGCGGCGAACACGCCGCCGTGCACCTGCACGGCGAGCAGGCCGAAATTGAAGACCTGGGTAGCACCAATGGCACGTTCATCAACGGCCATACCGTCAAGCGCCAGGCACTGCACAGTGGCGACATCATCGACCTGGGTAAATACAAGGTGCGCTTTTTGAACGAAGCCCAGCGACCGGACTTTGAAAAAACCATGATTTTCAAACCCGGCCAGCTGCCGCCCGTGGTGCACCGTCCGCCGCCGCCGCCGGCGCCCATCAGTGCCTACATCAAGGTGCTGTCCGGTTCGGCCTCGGGGCGTGAGGTCAATTTGGTCAAAATTGTCACCACCATCGGCAAGCCTGGCGTGGCCGTGGCCTCGATCACCAAGCGCCCGCATGGCTATGTGCTCACCCATGTGGACGGCGAGCAAAGCCCGACGCTCAACGGCAAACCCATTGGCGGCGAGCCCATTGCCCTGCACAGCGGCGACCTGCTCGATCTGGCCGGCACGCAGATGCAGTTCATGCAACGCTGACGGGCGCGGCACAGGGGGCGGCCCATGAAACTTCGCGTACTGGGTTGCTCCGGGGCCATCGCCCAGGGGTGCCGCACGACCTCTTTTTTACTTGGCGAGCAGCTGCTGGTCGATGCCGGCACCGGCGTGGGCGAGTTGCGTATGGACGAGTTGCTCGCCATCGAACATGTGCTGCTGACCCACTCCCACCTCGACCACATTGCCGCCCTGCCGCTGATGCTCGACGCCGTGGGCGCGCACCGCCAGCGCCCGCTGCAGGTCTACGCCCTGCCCGAAACCCTGGCCGCCCTGCGCCAGCACATCTTCAACGACACCATCTGGCCCGACTTCACCCGCCTGCCCACGCCGGCGCAGCCCTTTGTGCAGCTGCAACCCCTGGCCGTGGGGCAGCAGCTGCAGCTCGCTGGCATTGACATCGAAGTGCTGCCCGCCCGTCACAGCGTGCCCGCCGTAGGCTACGCCGCACGCGGCAGCCAGGGGTGGTGGATTTATAGCGGCGACACGGGCGGCGAAGAGCCCGCTTTTTGGCAGCGCGTCCATGCCCTGATGCGCGCTGGCGGCGTGGCCGCGCTGTTCATCGAGACGGCGTTTAGCAACCAGGAGCAGGCCCTGGCGCGCATAAGTCGCCACCTGGCGCCCGCGAGCCTGGCGCGCGAACTGCAGCACCTCGGTGTCGGCGCCACGTTTCCGATCTACATCACCCACGCCAAGCCGCGCGAGAGCCAGCGCATCATGCGTGAAGTGCAAGAGCTGGAGCAAAACGCCTTCACCCTCATCGACCTGCAGACGGTGGATGCACTTTTGCTATAAAAATAATAGCTGCCAGCGCTTGATAAATAAGCGCTGGAGGCATTTTTGGCTTGTTTTTCTGGCCTTGAGGGGTATGGGGTGCATGTGGGGCGCGCTGCGCCGCAGTACCATGCCGCCATGACCTCTGTTTACGCCCAGCGCCGCGCCCGCCTGGCTGCCCTTTTGGGCCCCGGCGGCGTGGCCATCGTCCCGACAGCGCCCGAGCGCCCGCGCAACCGCGACAGCGACCATCCCTACCGGCACGACAGCTACTTTTACTACCTCACCGGCTTTACCGAGCCCAACGCCTGGCTGCTGCTCGATGCCAGCGGGCGCAGCACCCTGTGGTGCCAGCCCAAGGACTTGGAGCGTGAGATTTGGGACGGCTACCGCCTCGGGCCCGAGGCTGCGCCGGCGGTGCTCTGGGTCGATGCCGCCCACTCGGTGGCCGAGCTCGATGCCCGCCTGCCGCGCCTGCTGGAGAACCAGCAGCAAGTCTGGTACCCCTTTGCCACCCACGAGGGCCTGGCGGCGCAGCTCGAAGGCTGGCTGCGCGCCGTGCGCGCCCGCACGCGCCAGGGCGCGCTGTGCCCGCAGCAGCAGGGCGATCTGTGCGCCTTGCTCGATGAAATGCGGCTGTACAAAGACGCGCACGAGCAGGCGCTGATGCGCCGCGCCGCGCACATCAGCGCAGGCGCCCATATCCGCGCCATGCAAACGAGCAGCCGGATGCTGCGCGCCGGCCAGGACCTGCGTGAATACCACCTCGAAGCCGAGCTGCTGCACGAGTTTCGCCGCCACGGCGCGCAGGCGCCGGCCTACGGCTCCATCGTCGCTGCGGGCGCCAACGCCTGCGTGCTGCACTACCGCGCCGACGCCGCCCCGGTGCGCGCGGGCGACCTGGTGCTGATCGACGCCGCCTGCGAGCTCAACGGCTACGCTGCCGACATCACCCGCACCTTCCCTGCCGATGGCCGCTTCACCGGGCCGCAGCGCGCGCTGTACGAACTGGTGCTGGCCAGCCAGGAAGCGGCGCTGGCCGCCACCCGCCCCGGTGCCCGCTTCAACGATCCGCACGAGGCCACCTTGGCGGTGCTGGCGCAGGGCCTGCTCGACCTGCGCCTGCTCGACGGCAACCAGGTCGGCACGGCGCAAGACGTGCTCGAAAAGCGCGCCTATCTGCCGTTTTACATGCACCGCACCAGCCACTGGCTGGGCATGGACGTGCACGACTGCGGCAGCTACGCCGAGCCCAGCGAGCTGCAGCAGGCGCAGGCGCACACCGACCCGGGCACGGGCGAGCCCCTGCTGCAGCGCCCCAGCCGCATCCTGCAGCCGGGCATGGCGCTGACCATTGAACCCGGCCTGTACGTGCGCCCGGCGCCCGGCGTGCCACCAGAGTTTCACGGCCTGGGCGTGCGCATCGAGGACGACGTGTTTGTGACCGCCGATGGCTGCGAGATCACTACGCGCGGCGTGCCGGTGCGCATCGATGACATCGAAGCCCTGATGCGTACCTGACCCCGCTGGGCTTGTGTATGCACACATCTTTTGACGGCTCCCATCCGCCTGGTCAAAGGGCGGTTTTTGCTCCCCTCCCCCCTCGCGGGGGAGGGGCCGGGGGAGAGGGGGCGCTGGCAGCACCTTGCCTATTCACCCCTCTCCCCAACCCTCTCCCGCAAGGGGAGAGGGAGTGCAACCCAGCGCCAAACAAGCGTTGTGCGCTATCAAAAAAGATGTGTGCATACACAAGCCCCGCTGGGGTGGGCTGCATGTAACCGGTTTCGTGCCAGAATTGAAACTGAATTACAAACCCTGTAGGAGCACCCTATGCAAATGACCCGCGCCACCAAAATCGTCGCCACCCTGGGGCCGGCATCGAGCGAGCCCGCGCTGCTCGAAGCCATGATTCGGGGCGGGGTCAACGTTGTGCGCCTGAACTTCAGCCACGGCAAGGCGCAAGATCACATCGACCGCGCCACCCTGGTGCGCGCCGCTGCGCAGCGCGCCGGGCGCGAGGTGGCCATCATGGCCGACCTGCAGGGGCCCAAAATCCGCGTCGGCAAGTTTGCCGACGGCAAGGTATGGCTCGAACCCGGCGCCGCCTTTGTGCTCGATGCCGCACGCACCGAGCCCGGTGACGTGCACGGCGTCAGCCTGGACTACAAAGACCTGCCGCGCGACGTGCGCGCCGGCGACACCTTGCTGCTCAACGACGGCCTGATCGTGCTCACCGTGGACGCCGTGCGCGGCGACGCCGTGCACACCACCGTCAAGCTCGGCGGCGAGCTCTCGAACAACAAGGGCATCAACAAGCAAGGCGGCGGCCTGACGGCGCCGGCCCTCACCGCCAAGGACATGGAGGACATCAAGACCGCCATGGGCTTTCAGGCCGACTACGTGGCCGTGAGCTTTCCGAAGAACGCCATCGACATGGAAATGGCGCGCCAGCTGTGCAACGTGGCGGCGGCGGAATACGGCCACCGCCCGGGGCTGATTGCCAAAATCGAGCGCGCCGAGGCGATTCCGCGCCTGGAAGAAATTTTGCGCGTCTCCGATGGCATCATGGTTGCGCGCGGCGACCTGGCGGTCGAGGTCGGCAACGCTGCCGTGCCGGCGCTGCAAAAGAAAATGATCCGCATGGCGCGCGACATGGACAAGGTGGTGATCACCGCCACGCAGATGATGGAGAGCATGATCACCAACCCCGTGCCCACGCGCGCCGAGGTCAGCGACGTGGCCAACGCCGTGCTCGATGGCACCGACGCCGTCATGCTCAGCGCCGAGACCGCTGCCGGCAAATACCCGCTGGAGACGGTGCAGGAAATGGCCAACATCTGCTGCGCCGCCGAGGCGGCGGAAGAGGTCGAGCTTGACGCCGACTTCAACAACCGCAGCTTTGGCCGCATCGACCAGAGCATTGCCATGGGCGCGCTGTTTACCGCCCACCACCTGGGCGCCAAGGCCATCGTTGCGCTCACCGACAGCGGCTCGACGGCGCTGTGGATGAGCCGCTACCGCATCCACATTCCGATCTACGCCCTGACGCCCAAAATTTCCACGCAGCGCAAGATGGCGCTGTACCGCAACGTGCGCCCGCTGCTCATGGACACCAGCGCCGACCGCGACACGGCGCTGGAGCAGGCCGAGCTGCACCTGAAGAACCGCCAGATCGTGCAAAAAGGCGACATCTACGCCATCACCTGCGGCGAGCCCATGGGCCAGCCCGGCGGCACCAACATGCTCAAAATCTGCAGCGTGGAGTAGGCCGCCTGAGGGGCATGGGCCTTGTCCTAAAATCGGGCGGTTACGAAGCGGTTACCGCCGCGCTTTTATCCACCCTCGAACGGACCCATACACCATGCCCCTCGTCTCGATGCGCGAACTGCTCGACCATGCCGCCGAACACGGCTATGGCATCCCCGCTTTCAACGTCAACAACCTGGAGCAGGTGCAGGCCGTGATGGCTGCGGCTGACGAGGTCGGCGCCCCCGTCATCCTGCAGGCGAGCGCCGGCGCGCGCAAATACGCCGGCGAGAGCTTTATCAAGCACCTGATCGCCGCCGCCGCCGAAGCCTACCCGCACATCCCGCTGGTCATGCACCAGGACCACGGCACCAGCCCGGCTATTTGCCAAGGCGCGCTCGACCTGGGCTTTGGCTCGGTGATGATGGATGGCAGCCTGCGCGAAGACGGCAAGACCCCGTCCGACTTTGACTACAACGTGCGCGTGACGCAGGAAGTGGTGGCCATGGCGCACAAGATCGGCGCCACCGTCGAAGGCGAACTCGGTTGCCTGGGCAGCCTGGAAACGGGCGAAGCCGGCGAGGAAGACGGCGTGGGCGCCGTCGGCAAGCTCGACCACAGCCAGATGCTGACCGACCCCGAGGAGGCGGCGCAGTTCGTCAAGGCGACGCAGCTCGACGCCCTGGCCATTGCCATTGGCACCAGCCACGGCGCCTACAAGTTCACCCGCCCGCCCACGGGCGACGTGCTGGCGATCTCGCGCGTGAAGGAAATCCACGCCCGCATCCCCAACACCCACCTGGTGATGCACGGCAGCTCCAGCGTGCCGCAAGACCTGCTTGCCATCATCAACCAGTACGGCGGCAAGATGAAGCAGACCTACGGCGTGCCGGTGTCCGAGATCCAGGAAGCCATCAAGCACGGCGTGCGCAAGATCAACATCGACACCGACATCCGCATGGCCATGACTGGCGCGGTGCGCAAATTCCAGGTCGAGAACCCAGACAAATTCGACATGCGCGAATGGATGAAGCCCGCGCGCGAAGCCGCCAAGGCGATTTGCAAGCAGCGCTACCTGGAGTTTGGCTGCGAAGGCCAGGCCGCCAAAATCAAAGGCATTGCGCTGTCCGTCATGGCACAGAAATACGGCGCGGGTGAATTGGCGCAACTCGTGCGTTAATCGGTAATACCGTCCGCCTAAAATCATCGCAACCCTTTCGGGTTAACCCTTAAAAGCAGCCTGCAGGCTGCTTTTTTTACGCCCGTTGGATGCACCAAATTGGGGAATGGCGCCTATAAAGTACGAACGTTCGCTTAATTGGCGGTAACTTCAAGTAAGCTTTTGGACAGTTTGATTGGAGGAGAAGCCATGTTGATTGGAGTGCCTGCGGAAACCCTGGTGGGAGAGCACCGGGTGGCCGCGACCCCCGAGACGGTCAAGAAACTCAAGGCCCAGGGCCATACCGTGCGGGTGCAACGCGGCGCGGGCCTGGCGGCCAGCGTCACGGACGCGCTGTATGAAGCGGCCGGCGCTGAAGTGGTGGATGCTGCTGCAGCCTGGGGCGCGGATTTGGTGCTGAAAGTGCGCGCGCCGCAGGCGCAAGAGGTTGGGCAGCTCCGACGTGGCAGCACCCTGGTGGGGATGCTCAACCCCTTCGACGCCGAGGGCTTGCTGCGCCTGGCGACGGCGGGCGTCACGGCCTACGCCCTGGAGGCTGCGCCGCGTACCACGCGCGCGCAAAGCATGGACGTGCTATCGAGCCAGGCCAATATCGCTGGCTACAAGGCCGTGATGATCGCTGCCGACCGCTACCAGCGTTTTTTCCCCATGCTGATGACGGCCGCCGGCACCGTGAAGGCGGCACGCGTCGTCATTCTGGGGGTGGGCGTGGCCGGGTTGCAGGCGATTGCCACGGCCAAGCGCCTGGGCGCGGTGATTGAAGCCTCGGATGTGCGTCCGAGTGTGAAGGAGCAGGTCGAATCGCTGGGCGCCAAGTTTATTGACGTGCCCTACGAAACCGCTGAAGAAAAAGAAGCCGCCGAGGGTGTGGGCGGCTACGCCCGGCCTATGCCACAAAGCTGGCTTGACCGCCAGAAGGCCGAGGTGGCCAAGCGCGTGGCCCAGGCCGACGTCGTCATCACCACTGCCCTGATCCCGGGCCGCGCCGCCCCTGTGCTGGTGACCGAGGACATGGTGCGCGCCATGAAGCCGGGCTCGGTCATCGTCGATCTGGCCGCAGCCCAGGGCGGCAACTGCCCACTGACCGAAGCCGGTCAGACGGTGCTCAAGCATGGCGTGACCCTGGTGGGCGAGACCAATCTGCCAGCCTTGGTGGCAGCCGACGCCTCGGCGCTGTATGCGCGCAACGTACTCGATTTTCTCAAGCTGGTGCTGACAGCCGAAGGTGGCCTGCAGGTGAACCGGGAGGACGACATCGTCGCCGCCTGCCTGATGGCGCACCAGGGCCAGCTGCTGCGCGCCTGAGTTCCTCTTGTGGGCGTCCGCTGCGGCTTTGCTGCTGCTGGCGGTGCCCGTTGTCCCCTTTTTTGCGAGCGAGAAGGAGGTCCGCCATGGACACCGTATCCCCCACCCTCATCAACCTCATCATCTTCGTGCTGGCGATCTATGTCGGCTACCACGTGGTATGGACCGTCACGCCGGCGCTGCATACGCCGTTGATGGCGGTGACCAATGCCATCTCGGCCATCGTCATCGTCGGCGCCATGCTGGCGGCGGCGCTGACCGAAACCACTCTGGGCAAGAGCATGGGCGTGCTCGCCGTGGCGCTGGCAGCGGTGAATGTGTTTGGCGGCTTCCTGGTGACGCGCCGAATGCTTGAAATGTTCAAGAAAAAAGAGCGAAAAGCGCCTCCAGCGCCCGCCAATAAAGCGTAAGCAGCTATTAAATCAGGAGCAATTCAAATGAGTATGAATCTTGTGACGCTGCTGTATCTGGTGGCCAGCGTGTGCTTCATTCAGGCGCTCAAGGGCCTGTCGCACCCCACCACCTCCATTCGGGGCAACGTCTTTGGCATGGTCGGCATGGCGATTGCCGCAGGTACCACGGCGGCGCTGATCTACAAACTGGCCGGTGGCAACGTGGTGGGCCTCGGTTATGTGCTGGGCGGCCTGGTGCTTGGCGGCGGCGCTGGCGCCGTGATGGCGCAGCGCGTGGAGATGACCAAGATGCCCGAGTTGGTGGCGTTCATGCACAGCATGATTGGCTTGGCGGCGGTATTCATTGCCATTGCGGCGGTGGCAGAGCCCTGGGCGTTTCAGATCGTTGCCAAGGGTGAGGCGATTCCGCATGGCAACCGTCTGGAACTGTTCCTGGGGGCTGCCATTGGCGCCATCACCTTCAGCGGCTCGGTGATTGCTTTTGGCAAGCTCTCGGGCAAGTACAAGTTTCGCCTGTTCCAGGGCGCGCCGGTGGTGTTCTCCGGGCAGCACCTGCTGAACCTGGTGCTGGGTCTGGCCACGGTTGGCCTGGGTCTGGTGTTCATGGCGACCGAGCGCTGGGATGCCTTCTTTGCCATGCTGGCGCTGGCCTTTGTGCTGGGCGTGCTCATCATCATTCCCATCGGCGGTGCGGACATGCCGGTGGTCGTGTCCATGCTCAACAGCTACTCGGGCTGGGCGGCGGCGGGCATTGGCTTTTCGCTCAACAACTCCATGCTCATCATTGCCGGCTCGCTTGTCGGCAGCTCGGGCGCCATCCTCTCGTACATCATGTGCAAGGCGATGAACCGTTCGTTTTTCAACGTCATTTTGGGTGGCTTTGGCGGTGATGCCGCTGCGGGTGCGGCCCAGGGGGCGCAGCAGCAGCGCAGCGTCAAAAGCGGCAGCGCCGACGACGCCGCCTTTGTGCTGGGCAACGCCGAGACCGTGGTCATCGTCCCCGGCTACGGCCTGGCCGTGGCGCGGGCGCAGCACGCCGTCAAGGAGCTGGCGCAAAAGCTCACCGACAAGGGCATTACCGTCAAATACGCCATTCACCCTGTGGCCGGGCGGATGCCGGGGCACATGAACGTGCTGCTGGCCGAGGCCGAGGTGCCCTACGACCAGGTGCACGAGATGGAGGACATCAACGGCGAGTTCGGCCAGGCCGACGTGGCCATCGTTTTGGGCGCCAATGACGTTGTCAATCCGGCGGCGCTGCAAAAGGGCAGCCCGATCTACGGTATGCCGATTCTGGAGGCGTACAAAGCCAAGACCATCATCGTCAACAAGCGTTCCATGGCGGCGGGCTACGCCGGGCTGGACAACGAATTGTTCTACATGGACAAGACCATGATGGTGTTTGGCGACGCCAAGAAGGTGGTCGAGGACATGGTCAAGGCGGTTGAGTAAGCTGACGCGCCCTGGATCTGGGGCGTTGCGAAGCGTCAACATTGCACCGCTTTTTGGTAAGGCGTGGGTAAGAAAGGGCTGGCTTGCGGGGACAATGCAGCTCACCTTTTGTGTCATGAAAAATAGGAGAGACAAGAATGCAAGACCGTCCCTGGCTGACCGCTTACCCCAAGGGTGTGCCCACCGACATTGACCCCGGAAAGTACCCTTCCCTGGTCGCGTTGATGGACGAGGCGTTCAAAAAGTACGCCGACCGCGTCGCCTACAGTTTCATGGGCAAGGACATCAGCTACGGCGAGACCGACTCGCTCAGCCGTGCCCTGGCCGCCTATTTGCAGGGCCTGGGCCTGACCAAGGGCGACCGCGTCGCCATCATGATGCCCAATACGCCGCAGTACCCGGTCACGGTGGCGGCGGTGCTGCGCGCGGGCTACGTGGTGGTCAACGTCAACCCGTTGTACACCGCACGCGAGCTGGAGCACCAGCTCAAGGACTCTGGCGCCAAGGCCATCGTCATCATCGAGAACTTTGCCACCACGCTGCAGGCCTGCATTGCCAACACCCCCGTCAAGCATGTGGTGCTGTGCGCCATGGGCGACCAGCTGGGCTTGCTCAAGGGCGCGCTGGTGAACATGGTGGTGCGCAACGTCAAGAAGATGGTGCCCGAGTACAGCCTGCCGGGCGCCGTGCGCTTCAATGAGGCCATCGCCCAGGGCTCGCGCGGCAGCTTCAAGCCCGCCTCCATCGTCCCGGACGATATCGCCCTGCTGCAATACACCGGCGGCACCACCGGCGTCTCCAAGGGGGCGGTGCTGCTGCACCGCAACGTCATCGCCAACGTGCTGCAGGCCGAAGCCTGGTACGCGCCCGTGATCAGCCAGGTGGCGCCGGGTGAACAAATTTGCTCGGTGTGCGCGCTGCCGCTGTACCACATCTTCGCCTTTACGGTGAACATGATGCTGTCCATGCGCACCGGCGGCAAAACCATTTTGATCCCCAACCCGCGCGACCTGCCGGCGGTGCTCAAAGAGCTTGCACGCCACACCTTCCACAGCTTCCCGGCGGTCAACACCCTGTTCAACGGCCTGGCCAACCACCCCGACTTTGACAAGGTCAATTGGAAAAACCTCAAAGTCTCGGTCGGCGGCGGCATGGCGGTGCAGGGCGCCGTCGCCAAGCTCTGGCTGGAGAAAACCGGCTGCCCGATCTGCGAAGGCTATGGACTGTCGGAAACCAGCCCCATCGCCAGCTGTAACCCCGTCACGGCGCACGACTACACCGGCACCATCGGCGTGCCCGTGCCCAGCACTTATATGAAGCTGCTCGACGATGAGGGCAACCAGGTCGAGCTTCAGGGCCAACCCGGCGAGATCGCCATCAAGGGCCCGCAGGTCATGGCCGGCTACTGGCAGCGCCCGGACGAGACTGCCAAAGTCATGACCGCCGACGGCTATTTCAAGACCGGCGACATCGGCATCATCGACGAGCGCGGCTTCTTCAAAATCGTCGATCGCAAGAAAGACATGGTGCTGGTCAGCGGCTTCAACGTTTACCCCAACGAGGTCGAAGACGTGGTGGCGCAGATGCCCGGCGTGCTCGAATGTGCCGTCGTCGGCGTGCCCGATGAGAAAACCGGCGAAGCGGTCAAGCTCGTCATCGTCAAGAAAGACCCGCAGCTCACCGCCGAGCAGGTCAAGGAGTTCTGCCGCGCCAACCTCACCGGCTACAAGCAGCCGCGCGTGATCGAGTTCCGCACCGATCTGCCCAAAACCCCCGTGGGCAAAATCCTGCGCCGCGAGCTGCGCGACAAAAAATAAGCGCACCCGCGCACGCCAATACCCGGGCGGCCCAGAGGCCGCCCTTTTTTTGCCCTTCTGCATCTGCCATGACCACCGCCATCCTCAGCGCCCTGCCCGAAGAACAATCCAGCCTGCTCCAATTGCTGCAAAAAAAAGAGCGCCTCACGCACGCTGGACGCACGTTTTGCCGAGGTTTCCTTTATGACCAAGCGGTGGTGCTGGCGCTCTCGGGCATCGGCAAGGTGGCGGCTGCCACCACCGCCACCACGCTGATCGAGCGCTTTGGCGCGCAGCGCATCGTCTTTACCGGCGTTGCCGGCGGCATCGGCGAGGGTGTGCAGGTGGGCGACGTGGTCATCGCCAGCGACTACTTGCAGCACGACATGGACGCCTCGCCCCTGTTCCCGCGCTGGGAGCTGCCCGGCTACGGCAGCGCCCGCCTGGCCTGCGATGCGGCGCTATCTGCTTCTCTTTTGATAGCTACTCGCGCTTATCTGGCAAGCGCTGTGGCCCATTTTGATGCCAAAAACAGGGCGCCCCAAGCCCACCAGGGCCTGATCGCCAGCGGCGACCGCTTCGTCGCCACCGCCCAGGAGTCTGGCGCCCTGCGCCAGGCGCTGGCCAATGCCGGCCACCCGGTGCTGGCCGTTGAAATGGAAGGCGCCGCCGTCGCCCAGGTGTGCCAGGACTACGGCCTGCCGTTCGCCGCCATGCGCACCATCTCCGACCGCGCCGACGACAGCGCACACGTCGATTTTTCGCACTTCGTGCAGCAGGTGGCGAGCCGGTATGCCGGGGGGGTGGTGGGGGCTTGGTTGGCGGCGGGGGGTGTGGGCGGTACCACTTACGCCGATTCCGCCCCCGCCTCGCTGGTGTAGCCGCTGACCAACGCGGTCAGCACCTGTTCCACGCCCGCCCGGTCTTCATGGCGCGCTGCGGTGCGCAGGGCTTGTAGCTGGGGCACCAGGTCTTGCCAGCCCACCAGGTTTTCGTGCGCTTTCATGATGCGGGGGTGTGTGGTGGACTCGGGGTTATCCCCTATCAAAAGCTCTTCGTAGAGCTTCTCGCCGGGGCGCAGGCCCACTACCTTGATCTCCACATCGCCACTTGGGTTGAGGGCATCGCGCACGCTCAGGCCCGAGAGATCAATCATGCGCCGTGCCAAATCAATGATTTTGACGGGCTGCCCCATATCGAGCACAAAAACCTCGCCACCTTGCCCCATGGCACCGGCTTGGAGCACGAGTTGTGCAGCTTCAGGGATGGTCATGAAGTACCGCGTGACCTCCGCATGGGTCACTGTCAGCGGCCCGCCTTGGCGCAATTGTTGGCGAAACAGTGGCACCACACTGCCGCTGCTGCCCAGCACATTGCCAAAGCGCACCATGCAAAACTGGGTGCGGTTTTCAAAAACAATGGGCTGTGGGCTTGAATCAATGGCGCTGAAATCGACTTGCCGTGCCTTCGCCAGGGCTTGGAGAACCAACTCCGCCATGCGCTTGCTTGCCCCCATCACATTGGTGGGGCGCACTGCTTTATCGGTAGAAATCAGCACAAAATTATCCACGCCGTATTCAATGGCGGCGCGCGCTGCATTCAGGGTGCCAAAAACGTTGTTGATAATCCCTTCTGCAGGATTGGATTGCACCAAAGGCACATGTTTGTAGGCTGCTGCGTGGAATACGGAATGCGGGCGGTGTGCCTGAAAAATGGCCCGCAGACGACGTAAATTACGAATGCTTGCCAGTTGCGGCAGTAGTTCTACTCCCAATGCATTTTGTTGGCACAATTGCTGCAATTCTTGGTGAATGGCATACAAGGCGTATTCGCTGTGCTCCAGTAAGACCAGACTTTCTGGTTGCTCTCGAACAATCTGGCGGCACAATTCGCTGCCAATGCTGCCTCCAGCGCCCGTAACCAAAACGCGCTTACCTTGCAAATTCTTTGCCAGCAAAGCCGTGTCGGGCTGCACGGGCTCACGTCCAAGTAAATCTTCAATATCCAATTCTTTGAAGTCTGAGACGGATACCTTGCCCAGGGCTAAGTCCAGCATTCCTGGCAAACTGCGTACGTGAACAGGAAGTGGTTGAAGCTGGGAAATAATAGTGCGGCGGCGTTGCCAACCCAGCGAAGGCATGGCTAATAAAATATCCGTAATACCATGGTTGCGGACAAATGCTGGCACGGATTCGAGCGCCATGATAGGGGTGCGGTTGATATGGTTGCCAATTTTTTTAATGTCGTCATCCACAAAGCCGCAGACGGTAAATTCTTGCATCACGTCCATAGCCAGTGCGGTTTGTACGCCCGCTTCGCCTGCGCCATAGATAAGTAGGCGCCCCTTGTGTTTGGTTTCTTTGGAGTTGTGGGCCAAGTCTTGCAGAAATTGGCGTGCCAACAGACGCCAGCCACCTGCCAATAATAAAAAAACTAGTGGCTGTATCAAACCCAGGCTGCGTGGCACCCCTTGCCATGAAAATGTGATAAGTAGAACGAAAAATAAAATGCCGTAAATGGCAGTGGCGATGGATGTAACGGCTATCGCTGAAATGCCTGCATAACGAAAAATGGCGCGATAAAGCCCCATCCGTATAAATATTGGGATGAAGAGCAGCACGGCGGCGTACACATAGCGCTGTTCTTGAATGGGCCATCCCCATTGTTCCAGGCGCAAGTAAAACGCCAGCCATAGGCCGACAAGGGCCATATGGGTGTCAATGAGCAGTGCCAAAGCCTGCTTGGTGCGGCGGGGCAGGGTGAGGAGGGGGGAGAGGCAGGAGGTGATTGACAAAGTTGTAACCTAAAATTATTTGGCTTGTGCGCGTCAATGTCGTGTCTGCACCTGGTTATTTTTTTGCGGCATCACCTTGCCCGCCACCGAGGACTGTTTGAATGATGTAGCGAAAATAGTTGGTGATGTTTAATGAAGCAAGCATTTTGGCATCGGTTTCTGCTAGCAATTCAGGGGTGGACATGTCAATGCCGCTGACCTGCGCCAGCCCCGTAATGCCCGGGCGGGCCGCATACACCCCCCTGGCCGCGCGGGCTTGCAGCAGCTCTTTTTGATTGAACAGCCCGGGGCGCGGGCCCACCAAACTCATTTCGCCCCGCAGCACATTCCACAACTGCGGCAACTCATCGAGCTTGGTGCGGCGCAAAAACTGCCCCATGGGCGTAATCGCCTGGGCATCGGCCAAATGGCTGGCCACCGACGCCGTACCCACGCGCATGGTGCGGAACTTGACCAAGGTAAAAGGCTTCTGATGCCGCCCCACCCGCTTTTGCCGAAACAGCGGCGCGCCCGTGTCAAACAAGCCCACCACATACACAGCCAGCAGCAGCGGAAACCCGAGCACCAGCCCCACCAGGGCGAAAAAAATATCCAGCAACCGCAACATCACACCCCCTGCCCCTTTAAAGACCGCATAGCCGTTTGCATATCCACTGGCGGCACCCAGCCCAGCAAAGCCTGGGTCTTGCCAATATCCACCTGCAAATCACTGCACACCTTATCCACCACCTGTGCCTTGCCCAATAGCGCCGCACCCGCACGCATCAACCACACCGGCACCGGCAACAAACGCGCAGGGCGTCCCACCGCCTGCCCGATGCGCTGCAAAAGCAGCGTGGTGGATACATCCTCTGCATCGCCCGCCATAAACACCTGATTGGCCGCAGCCGGGTGCCTGGCGCACAGTGCAATCAAATCCACCAAATTTTCCAGCGCCACCAAAGTGCGCCGGTTATGCACCGCCCCCAGCGGCAGCCAAGCCCCCCGCTGTACGGCAGACACTAACCGCCCAAAGTTTCCCGGTGCGTGCGGGCCATAAACCAAGGGAGGTCGAATGATGACCACCTCCAACCCCGTCTGGGCGGCGATGGCATGCAAGCCCTGTTCTGCCTCCCATTTTGAAAGCGCATAAGGCTCAGCAGGAGAAGGCGTATCGTCTGCAGAAAAAGGTTTGCCTGAGGTCGCAGAGCCATTGACCCCCACGGAACTGATGAATACGAAGCGCTTGACCCCAGCGGCCGCAGCCTGGCGCGCCAAGTTCAGCGAACCCTCTACATTCACTCGTCGGTATTCGGCCAAAGGGTCGAGCGCCTCATCGCGCATGATGTGGGCACGGGCTGCAGTGTGGATAATTACATCCACGTCGTGTAAAACTGCGTTCCAGTTGGTGCTCGCATCCAGGCCAGGGACAATCACCGCATCTTTCGTACCGGCAGTTTGCATGGCTGATCGAAATATCGGACGTACAAACACACCACACTGACCCAGCCTCCCAACCAGCGATTGGCCAATAAATCCTGAGGCACCAGTCAATAAAACAACTCTCATTAGAGTTTTAAATTGTCATAATGGCTACGAAATCCCTAGCCAGCTTGGAATACCGCCTATTATCAATCAACCATTTTTTCCCATTCTCCCCTATTTTTCGAAGATCCTCTCTCTCTCTCTTCGATAGCTCCAAAATCTTATCAGCCAAAGCAATACCATCACCAGCCGGGACAAAAAAACCGCCCTCCGCCTCATTGATCATCGACGGATACCCAGAATATGAGGCAAGGACGGGTTTGCCCGCAAGCATATAATCAATGAGTTTATTGAGAGATTGCCCATAATTCCAAACCTTGGAAGGGAAAGTAGAAAAATAAACAATATCACATCGCATCAAGACCGACTGGACTTGACAACGACTCACCCTGGGAAGGAAAATAACATTTTTCAGCCTAGAATATTTTTTTTGAAATTCATTTTTTAGGGGGCCATCACCTAGCACGAAAAATAATATATCGTCATTATCAACCAACATCTCGGCGGCCCTGAAAAATACATCCAATGCATTGGTAATCCCGATAGTCCCGGAATATATTATTTTCAACTTATTTTCCGGAAATAATTCTCCAGGGAAGATATCGTCATCTTCTTGACGTTCCACTAGAGAATTTTCCGGGATGCCCATTGGAATACAATAAACTGGAGTTTTTGTTGAGGACACGCTCTCAACATGTTCTTTCAAATTTGGCATGGTCCCTATAATACTATCCGCCTTTTCATAGCCAATTTTTTCTATAAAAGATAATATAAAAACAAAGGGGTTATATTTTGAAAACCCATTTTCTTCAATGATTGTCAATGGCCATATGTCTCTAACTTCAAATACAAATTTACACCCGTATCTCCTTTTTAAATATATGCCATTCAATACCGTCAACAATGAAAGACTAGATACAACAACCACATCCGGTGCTGGTAGATTTTTCTTATTTAAGAAAAAAATATTCCACTCAAAATGAAACCAGCTCAAAATTCTCTTAAATGATTTTGCAACACCATACTTCATTGTTCGGAGCCAAACAATATCAAGCCCCTCTCTCTCTTCTCTGACAACCGATTTGTCCAGTAGTTCTGTTTCCCACACTGAATTCGAATCAGACGCCAGAACAACGACTCGATAGCCCAAGTTATGAACTTCTTTGAGGAGATTCCAATCCCGACCACCAGGCGTCGAATGTGTTTTCGGAGCAAAATATTTATTAATGTACCAAATTGTTTTTTTCATGTTGTTTTTGATTTTCCGCTATTAATACAATCTGGGTATTGCATTGATAATGTTGATGACTTCCGTGAAGTCCATATTAAGCGCATCGAGATACCAGCGAATATTTTGATATCTGGGTTTGTTTTCTTCCTTGACCAGTACAAGCGCCTCCTCTCGGGTAAGTTCGCCTTCGCGAATTTGATTGCTACGGAACGTATCATGCTCAGTGAAGCCTGCAACCAAATAATAGATATAATTATATAAACCTGCAGTTCCATCGCCAATACGCCAGGTGGTACTTGTATCGGTTGCTAGCTCCCATTCATATTCATTAATAAGTGTGTCATCGATTATTTTTTCATCCCAGCGCCAATAATCGAAAATATGGTAATAATCTTTTTTCTCGGTAAAGCTACGGTAGTATTCGCCAGACAAGGTATCCCACAATGAACGATTGAAATAACCAGGGCTCTGCAACATGGCCTTGAAACGCAAGCTTTGATACTCTAACTGCTTGTGCCAGCCATGCATGTAAACACGCTTTTCTTCAAAATCAGGAGGTACTCCCAAAAAACCCGCCTTGAAGTGCGTCACCTCCAAAGGATTAACTCCCCACAGGTTTAAGTTTATGCCCGTTTGTTTTTTTATGGTTTCGATATGTCGGAAAAAATGCTTATCGCCAGCAGTTAAAATACTGATCATCCCTAGATGGGGCGATTTCAGCCATGCCTTTAAATTAATTTTTATGTTATGCCTTTTTTTGGAAATATCATCGGCGACAATAATATTTTCGATGCCTAATGCTGCACTAACACGACTAATATTGCGCCGTCCTAGATCGGTTACCATCCCCCAATCATACGTGTAAGTGATTGGATTCATCTTGAGCTCTTTGACAATCAGATGCAATCCGTAGCAGCTATCTCGCCCCCCGGAAAATGGTACGATGCAATCAGCCGTTCCCGTGCGGCGATATTTTTTTACAAGATTAAATAGCTCTTCCTTCGGTTTCGGTGTATTCCTCGGTGTGTAGTGGCGGCAGTAGTTGCACACGCCCTCCGCATCGAATGAAATAAAAGGCATAGTCTCCGGCAGAATGCAACAAGTGCAACGCCTTAAGTTATGCTGTGGATAGAGCAGCAACTTTTCCTCTGCCGAGATGGATTGAAATGGAGGAATAAGATTTTGAACGCGTTGCTTCTCGTCAGAAACATGAATTTCATCAGAGGTCGGCAAATCAATTGCAACGAAATCCTTCCGGATCTGCCTGATTTCAGGACAACCAATTTGGTCGAGCGGGAATTTCTCCGAAGAAAAACAAAAACTGTTCTTGGTCTCCCCAAAATAAAGGCTGCCGTTATTGGAAAACAAAAGCAGCTTTCCCAATCTGGGAATGACAAGCGCGCAAGCCACAACCCCCACACACAAGGAAAGAATCCTTTCCGGCAAGCCATTCAAATCGCCATCGGATTCCTCAATGTATTGTTCTGCAATGGCGGCGATCACTTCGCTGTCAATTTCCAATGTTCGCTGCGGCTTGATGACATTCCATACTTTCGCATCATTGACGATGATGCCGTTGTGCATGACGCAGATCCCACCACGGACAACTGGCTGGTTATCCGATAGGCCATTGGTGATCAGTCGGCTATGACCAAGCACAAAAGATGAATCAAACGGCTTGATAGTAGAAATCAATTTCTTAATGTCATAATCTGCCCGACTTACCTGATACCCTGAATCGCCAAAATAAATCAAGCCACTGGAGTCCCGCCCGCGCTGCCTGGCGTGCAAAGCCAAAGTCATCAGGCTTGATTTCTCTACTTTTTCTTTTGCAATAATTCCAAAAATTCCGCACATAAATTACTTTCAAAAGCAATAATTCAACCAGATAAACATCTGGAGATTTTGGCAAAATATTTCAACTCAAACAACATTCAAAATCGAATTCACCACCCGCCCCGCCGCATCCCCCACCCCATAAGGCTGCACATCCTGCCCTCGGCTGCCCAGCGCCCCAGCCATCGCCGCTTGCAACGCCTGCGCATCCACCGGCGGTGCCAGCCGGTTCCAGCCCGCCTGCACCAGCTCCACCCACTCGGTTTCATCGCGCAGCGTGACGCAGGGCACCTGGTAGAAGAAGGCTTCTTTTTGCACGCCACCGCTGTCGGTGGCAATCAGCGCGGCAAACTTTTCCAGCTGCACCATGTCCAGATAGCCCACGGGCTCGATCAGCTTCACCTGGCTGGCCAAGGCGTCCAGCAACCCGGCCTTTTGCAGCACGGCGCGGGTGCGCGGGTGCAGGGGCCAGACCACGGGCAGGGTGCGCGCGGTGGCCGTCAGCGCATCAACGATGGCGGCCAGGCGCTGGGGGTGGTCGGTGTTTTCCTGGCGGTGGATGGTGGCCAGCACGTAGCCTTTTTCTGTCAAGCCCAACTGCGCCATCAGGCCGGTGCCGGGTTGCACGCGGCTGCCGTGGTGCAGGGCCACGTCGTACATCACGTCGCCCACTTCGATGATCTTGTCGGCGGCATAGCCCTCGCGCTGCAGGTTGGCGCTGGCGGCTTGCGTGGGGGTAAACAGCCAGTGGGAGATGCGGTCCGTCAGGATGCGGTTGATTTCCTCCGGCATCGCCATATTGAAGCTGCGCAAACCGGCTTCCACATGCGCCACGGGGATGTGCAGCTTGGCGGCGGCCAGGGCGCCGGCCAGGGTGGAGTTGGTGTCGCCATAGACCAGCACCACATCGGGCTTTTCTTGCAGCATGACTTTTTCAACCGCCTCCAGCATGCGCCCGGTCATGGCACCGTGGCTGCCGCCGTGGATGTCCAGAAAGTAATCGGGCTTGGCCATGCCCAGCTCGGCAAAGAATACGTCGGACATGTTGGCGTCAAAGTGCTGGCCGGTGTGCACCAGCACTTCGGTCAGGCCCGGCGTGGTGGCAATGGCGTGGCTGACCACGCTGGCCTTGATGAACTGCGGGCGCGCGCCCAAAACGGTGAGGATTTTTCTCATATTTGATAGCTGCTAGCGCTTTCTGGGTAAGGGTTTAGAAGTTTTTTGACTGATATTTATGCATTCATCGCAAAGCTGCATAAAACCCCAGCAACTTTTGCTCTTCAATGCCCCAATTGTATTTTTCAGCCACCGCACGCTGGCCGTTACGGCCCATGCGCTCGGCTTCCTGTGGGTGGATGACCAGGTAATCAATCGCCTCAGCAATCGCCTGAGGGTTCAGCGGATCGACACAAATGCCGCATGCATTACCCTCCACAATCTCGCGCCACAGCGGGAAGTTGGAAGCAATGACAGGCACGCCGGCACTCATGTACTCAAACATCTTGTTCGGCTGAGCATCAATGTGATTGGGTGCGGGTAGAAAAGTTACCAAACCACCGACAGAACGTGCCAGCACCTGCGCCACTTCTTTGCGCCCCAGAAAACCCAGTGCATCCACTTGCTGCCAACCCGCATCGGCATGCGCTTGCGCTTCTACCGCTGGCTCACCAAACTGCCCAACCAACTGCAAACGCGCCCCGCTTTGCACTCGCCCCATGGCCTGCACCACCTCCAAAATGCCACGAATGCGGCCAATGCCGCCCACGTAGCACACCTGGTTTTGCTTGTGTTGCCAGTTCACAGCGCCGCTGGAGAGTTCGCCCAGCAGGGGAAAGTTGTTGATATCCACAGTGCGAATGCCCATAGCGGCAAACTTGTCGCGGATAAAGGGGGTGGCTGCAATCACCGCATCCAGCTTGCGGCAGGCCCAGCGCTCATACACGGCAAACACATGCGACAGTACATGCTTGGCCGGCTTATTCAAGTAAGGCTTGCCTAACAACTGCTTGGGCACATCCTCATGCGCGTCAAAAATCACCTTCTTGCCGCGCTTCTTTAATTGCAGGCCGATGGGAATCAGCTCAGGGTCATGCAGATGATAAATATCGGCATCCAAGGCCAGTGCCTTGGCCAACACCCGCCCCGGTGCGTGGCGCATACGGTCCAGGCGGCCACGCGATGCGCCTGCATCATAAATAGCGAAATTGTTCTTTTGCTCATCGCCTTTGCCATCGGCTACCACCAAGCTGACTTGGTAGCCGTGAGCGGCCAGCGAGGTGCATTCTTTGAGGAAGATGCGCGTGTCATAGCGGGGGTGGGCGGAGGTGAGGTGGGTAATTTTATTATGCATATTTTTCCAAAAATCTATCGAAAACAATAAACAAAATAATAATAAAAAACAGACCGTACGTTAGAAAAATGGTGGTTATAGAACTATTCGACAGAGCATAGCCTACTGTACTGATCATGGCTCCATAGAGATATTTGTTTTTTTCGGTTTTAAAAATATCGACGAATTTTAATGTTAGAAAGAATAGAAACATATTAAACACCAACCCCAACCAACCGGCGCGCGCCAGACCATCGCCAATCAACCCAGCATTAGCGGACCCGCTTGTTCCATAATATATTTCAGAAACTATGAAAGGCGCATTAGACCAGCCTTCGGAATTATTATTCACAAAATAATCAAAAAAATAATTTACATTCATTCCGGGAACTATAAATACACGTCGAATCCAATGCAATGCAACGATATTAATTAATGAAAACGGCAAGGCAAGATAAAAAGTATAAATGGTTATAGCGAGTAATGAGAGTATTTTTATTGCATAAAAATCTTTTGTTTTTAGAAATATATAAAATAAAATAACGGTGAAACTCGAAAAAGCTACACTCTTAAATCCGGTTGCCGAATAAATAACAAAAGACAAAAATATAGACGCGATAAACACCATTGCAGCCTTCCCTACCTTATCTCGATTCCAGAAGAGCAGCGCCAATACCATCATAAAAGGAGACAAAACATATCCAGAAATAACTGAGACATATCCTCCTAATAGAGAAGAGTTGTTCACAAAAGCCTCTCTCACGCCATAAACATCCGTAATATTAGGAGGCGATAAATTAAGCCCATTTTCTCGAAATATTAATAAGACACATCCAAAATAAAATATAAATAAAATAAAAAAACTTAAACCTATAGATAATTTTTTGACCGGCTTAAATCTAATATTTAAATAAGAAAATTTTATATTATTTACTATAATAACTAAAGTAAACGATAGGCAAACAATCGGGCGCCACCAATCAAATTGCGCAATATTTAAGTTGGGATATGTGATGATAATCCCTAAATAATGCATCAAATAGACCAGCAAAATTAACAAATCTGAAGGTCTAAATATTTTGTAACGGATAAAAAAACCTGGGATCAAACAATAAACAAGAGTGATCGCAGTGTCGGATATAGCTTGATTTTTATTAGGGCATTGATAGCCCTCTACCATTGAGAAAAAATCGCAAATTTCATAAAAATATAAATTCACCCCAATGACCACCAGGGTAAGCAAAAATAGAATATAAAGTCTTGGTAAATGGCTCATAACTTGGTTCGAAGACGCAAGGATCCGCACACATTTACCGTATAATTCGTTAACATCAATGTCAATACCCATGTGGCGATATAAGATAAAAGCAGATGCCAATATCCTGCGGTAACCGGCCCCTTTAAAAAGAAAAATAAACCAGGATTATCGAACCCCAATTTCCAAGATTTTTTTATCGAATCGACTTGATATTTGTTATTTCCCTCAATGTATGAATTTGGCTTGATATTATCTAGATCAGAAATTAATGCATAGGCAATTTTATGATATTTAATATTTGCCTTGCCCCCAATCATATCGTAATATGACCAGCCATTATCGTCGTAAAATTTTAAATTCTTCAAAATTGATCCGTAATATTTTTCCGAAAAGCCATTATCTATACCAAATTTATCTTCGTATGCTTTTATTCCCTTATACGCATAGATCATCCCATTCAAAACAAAAGCCATTCCATTATTTTTTGAGGGATCTACATATTCCTCAATCCATGGTAATCCATTTAGTTGAACAATACTTCCTCCGCTATTTATGTCTTTATTGATTGTTTTGTATATTTTATGAGCAACGGAAATATATCTCTCATCCTTAAAAACATCATACGCCCTTAATAATAATATAAGAGCATAACCATCAGTTAAACCCGACCACCACGGAGCAATTAACTTCCCGTCTTCATACCCCGCATACGGCCAATCAAATTTATATAGATAATGCCACCCTCCATTCTTATATTCAATATTTTGCACCGCCCAATCAGCCATATTTTTAAAGAATTTTTCTGACATTTTTTTATCATTATTGGGTGGAATGTTCCAATACAGCAAGGATGGATCGAGCCTCCAGTGGAACGACTGACTTTCGAAATTTATTTGTGATGAATATACGATTCCATAGTGCATGACATAAAATGGCGATACAAATTCACCGATTTTTGGCGAAAATGATTTATTGAACCCATTTTCATCAAAAATTCTGGCATCTATTTTTCCTGTTGTTGCAAATGTTCTGATTGCAACATTGAAATCATTGATTTCTCCTGCGAATTTATTGAATAATAATGAAATTATTAGTGATGCAAACAAAAGAACAAGTATTTTAATTTTCTTGAATTTCATGATTTGATTTGCACAAGCATTCATTTATCTTACAGATGCATCCATTTTGCAAAATTAACCCACCGCCACACCTGCCAAGAAAATTCTTTTTTGCCAGCCACTATTACATCAAACTCTTGCAGAATTTTAATTTGGTCTAAGAATGGTAAGCGCAAATCCTCTTGCAACCATTGGCGCAGCGTAGGAGCCACTCCCAACAACCAGTCTTTTTCAGGTGTTGCAAAACCAATTTTGTCTTTACGGTTCAATACATCATCAGGAGCAATGCCCCGCATGGCAGCTCGGAAGATATGCTTTGTTTCGCCAGTTTTTGATATTAAAAAATTCTCGGGCATAGAGAGCATTAAGTTCACCATGCCCAAAGTCAAAAATGGGACACGGCTTTCAATGCTAAAGCGCATCGAATTGCGATCGCCATGACGTAATAAATGAGAAAGCCCCCTGCGGGATAAAGAAAGTGCCAGTTCATCCATCACTCTGCGGCCTTTGGTCTGGAACTCTGGGCGAATGCGTGATTTACTGAGGTGCACGCCTTGCTCTAGTAGTGGGCCAGGGTTAATCCAGTGCGGAGTGGATGGTTTGCCATCTAATTTGCGTAGCGCCTCGTACAAACCACCATCGGTCAACTCTGCAACCAAGTACTTGGCAGCCAACATGCGGCTACGTCCTGGCCATTTGGCCCATTCATTCCAGAATTGCCAGGCAGCTGACATTTGCCCCGTCTCCAGCAAGCTGCGCAGGCGCTGCCCTGGATATCCGCTATACCCCGCCAACATTTCATCCGCCCCCTGCCCGTCCAGCGTAACGGTGATGCCGCTTTCTTTGGCCAGTTGAAACACGCGGTATTGCGCGTAGATACTGGTGCTGCCAAAGGGCTCGCCCTGGGCGCGGATCATGTCGCTTAAATCACGCGCCAGGTCTTGCCCGGTGGCGGTGACCTTGTGCGCAATGGCGCCCACATGACTATTGACGCAATCGACCCAGTGCTCCTCATTCACATCGCTGCCTTCGGCAATGAAGCTGAAGGTGTGTATGGGCAAGTCGGGCTCCACATGGCGCATGGCACAGACCACGGCGGAGGAATCGATACCGCCCGAAAGGGCAGCGCCCAGCGGTACATCGCTGCGCAGGTGCAGGCGGATGTTTTGCAAAAACTGCTCGCGCACTTGCTCCACAGCGTCGTCAAAGCGCCAGCCGGGGCGTTCTTGAATTTGTGGCACCCACCAGCGCTGCGGAGCAGTAGCTTGGCCGGTAGCGGCGTTCACTTGCAGCCAGTGGCCGGGGGACAGGTGGTGCACGCCAGCGTAAAAGGTGTCGGGCGTGCTGTCGTAGTCACCATGCACCAGGTAGTCGTAGGCGCGCTGCCAATTGAGCTGCGGTTTGCCGGGCAGCAGGGGCAAAAGTGCGGGCAGCTCGGACGCAAAGGCAAAGCCGCGCCCGCCATCGTGGCCTGCGGAATAAAAGAAGGGCTTGATGCCAAAGGCGTCGCGCACGCAGGTCAGGGTGGCCTGTGCTTTGTCCAGCACCACAAAGGCAAACATGCCGGCCAGGCGCGGCAGGCAGGCGCTGCCCCATTGCGCCCAGGCGGCCAGCAGTACCTCGGTGTCAGAGTCTGAGCTGAAGCGGTGGCCGTGCGCCTGCAGCTCGGTACGCAGCTCGCGGTAGTTGTAAATCTCGCCGTTGAAGATGATGGCCCAGCGCCCATCGGGCGAGTGCATGGGCTGGTGGCCGGCGGCGCTCAGGTCAATGATGGACAGGCGGGCATGGCCTAGCGCTACCACGGCATTGCCGACGGGGTAGAGCTGGTGGCCGCTGTCGTCTGGGCCACGGTGCTTTATGTTTTGTAGCGCGCTGCGCAATCTGGTGGCGGCTTGGTCAGGGTTTGTCCACCAGCCTCCGGCAATACCACACATCTTTTTTCCTTTTCAATTCAATCAGGTGCGCCACAACCAACGCGCCGGTCAATCAACTTCATCAGCACGACGGCGTAGATGCCATAACCGATCACATTGGCCAGACTGATGGCCAACAAAAACTCGATGAAGCTGAAGTCGGCGGCTTGCGCGAAAAAATAGGCGGCGACCAGGAGCATCAGGGCCGAAACGTCGTAAATCAGTTTGAACTCCTGCGCCTGTAAAACTGACAAAGCACGACTCAGCGGGCTGACGATAAGGGCGGCATAGAGCCATGGCGCAATAGCGGCTGCGGCGCTACCAGCTGCGGCCCACTGGTTGCCAAACACCCAAGGCATAAGCCACGGCGCGAGCACGATCACGACCAGCAGAGGGGCCAAACCGATCAGCGCCATTTTCTTGATCAGTGCGTAGAAGATGTGGTGTGCACGGCGGCCGTCGCGGTCAAGCACTGCTTTGGCCAGCTCCATCTGAAACACATCAGCCACGGCACTACCAATCTGGGAGTTGGGCACGCTGACCAACAGACGTGCCAGGCCAAACCAACCGGCGGCCTCGGCGCCGTACAAGCTGGCGACCATAGGCAGTGGCAGCGTAAAAGCCAGGGAGTCAATCCATGAGGACGGTGTCTCTAACAAGGGGAACTTGGAATACTTGCGCGCTACGGCCCGCAGGTCGTGGCGCGAGAATTGTGCGGGCCGGCTGGCAGCAAAATGGCGCCGAGTGGCGGTCGCCAGCCTGGCCATGGACACGCAGGCGCCCGCCAATTCGGCTACGAGCAAGGCCACCACCCCGCCACCAGCCAGGCCCAACCCGATGCGGGCGGTGGCGTTGGCAGCCGCCCGAGCGATCGCCGCCTGGGTGACCTGCCGGACCAAGCCCGCGCGTAGCGCCCACGAGCGTGACACCATGAACAGGCCGAAACCCAGAAAGATGGGGCCGGCAATCAGGGGGGCCCAAGGTGGCAGCAGACCGAATTCGAAAAGGTTGCTCGATTGCAGCAGCCACAGGAGCGGCATGCCCAGCAAGGCCATTACGACCACCACGATGACAGCGACGCGGTGCACAAGATGCGATTCGGCATCATCCTGCGCAATGAGCAGGGCGTACTCGTAGCGTAGCGACAGCGTGGAGGCCCAGTAGCCGAAGAAGGCAAGAAAGAGCGAAACGATACCGATCTGCGCGGGTGAATAGATCCGGGTCACGATCGGCATGGCGCAGATGCCGATAGCCTGCGAAGCAGCCGTGCCTCCCGCCAGCGTGCCGACCTTGCGGACGAAGGAGTGCGGTGGCAAGGCACGGTTGATCAGGGTCTTTATATGCACGGGCAACATCAATTTTGATAGCTGCTGACGCAGGTCAGGCAAGCGTCGTTGCTGTAGTTGATGCCAAAATCTGAACGACAACTTGAGTCACACGACTTTGCGCGTCGGTGTCCAGATACGGGTGCATGGGCAGGCTGACCACATGCTGGGCAATAGCATCTCTCACAGGCAATTGGGCGGCGGCGTCAGTCACGGCAGGCTGTTTGTTCAGGGGGATGGGGTAGTGCACGGCGGTGGGGATGCCTTGGGTTTGCTTTTACGAGGCTTGCCGCTGCCATTGGCGCATGGTTTGGTTGGCTTGTTCTGCCAAGGTATCCAGTTCTGCATCTGGCAAGTCGGTTCTGCGCGATTGCGTGTAGTCAAATTTATCGCGCGACAGGGCTGCAATGAATCGCTCTGCCTCTACCAGGCCCAATGCGGCAATCAATGCCTGCATGCCGGTTGTACGAATTTCCGCCTCAGTTTTCATACCAGTTCTCCAGTATCGCGAGTGCTTCGGTTGGCAAATAGGCGTTTTGTATCGCGTGCCGTCGCAGATTTTTGAGTAAACGGTCGTCAGTGGTCACAAACAAATCGCTTGCGTCTCCAGCCGTATGCGGGTCTGCGTTTGGTCGTCATACGGACGATTGAAGCAGCACATGTCGAGATAAAGGGTTTTCATGGGCGGGCGGTAATTACGCTATCGCGTCCATCAGCGCAGCCACGATGCGCCGTTGGTCGGCTTCGGCCAGATACGGGTGCATGGGCAGGCTGACCACGCGCTGGGCGATGGCGTCGCCCACGGGTAGTTGGGCGGCGGCGTCGGCCACGGCGGGCTGCTTGTTCAGCGGGATGGGGTAGTGCACGGCGGTGGGGATGCCTGCGGCCTTAAGGTGCTTTTGCGCCTGTTCACGGTGGGGCACCTGTAGGGTGTATTGGGCCCAGGCGCTGGTGTTGTGGGGTTCGATGTGGGGCAAGGTGATTTCCCCCTCTCCCCCAGCCCCTCTCCCGCGAGGGGAGAGGGGAGTGAAGAGCGCCGCGTAACGGGCGGCGACTTGCTGGCGTTGGGCGATTTCTTCATCCAGCACGGCCAGCTTGGGCAGCAGGATGGCGGCTTGCAGGGTGTCCAGGCGGCTGTTCACGCCTACGCGGATATGGTGGTAGCGGCGGTCTTGCCCGTGGCGGGCGATTTGGCGCATGACTTTGGCTAGCTCGTCGTCGTTGGTGAAGATGGCGCCGCCATCGCCGTAGCAGCCCAGCGGCTTGCTAGGGAAAAAGCTGGTGCAGGCTATGGTTGTGAGGTTGCAGCTTTTACGGCCACGATAGCTGGCGCCAAAGCTTTGCGCGGCGTCTTCAATCACCGGGATGCCGTGCCGGGCGGCGATGGTGTTGATGGCGTCGTAGTCGGCGCACTGGCCGTAGAGGCTCACCGGGATGATGGCTTTGGTACGCGGGGTAATGGCTGCTTCGAGCAGGGCGGGGTCGAGGTTGCAGGTGCGCGGGTCTACGTCCACATACACGGGCTTGGCGCCCAGCAGGGCCACGGTCTCGGCGGTGGCGATGTAGGTAAAGCCGGGGGTGATGACCTCGTCGCCCGGGCCTATGCCCAGCGCCATTTGGGCGATTTGCAGCGCATCGGTGCCGTTGGCTACGGTGATGCAGTGTTTGGCGCCCGTGTAGGCGGCGAGTTTTTCTTCCAGCTCAGCCACTTCAGGGCCGAGGATGTATTGGCCGTGATCCAGCACTTTTTGGATGTTGGCGTCAATTTGCGCCTTCAGGTGCTGGTATTGGGTTTTAAGGTCGATGAAGTCCATAGCTTTCAACAGGGTGTTTTATTTGGGCATTGCCTTGCGGCCCAATTCGGTCAGGCGGTATTGCTGTAGACGGCTGGTGGGTTTATGGGGCAGGGTGAGCTCAATTTTGGCCGTGGCGAGTAATGCTCTTATGATTTTGTTGAGCTGACCGGATATTTCTTTTTGCCCCAGTGCTTCAGAGATTTCACGCTTGCCCATGGGGGCCTTGGCCAAGGCCTGCAGGACGCGGACTTCCAGCGGAAGCTGTGACTCTGGCTGTGACTCTGGCTGTGACTCTGGCTGTGACTCTGGCTGTGACTCTGGCTGTGACTGGATAAAACTGGCCATTACGCCACCAGCAAACTCCTCAATGGAGAAAGTAATTTCAGGATAGTCCTGTAAGGCTCGGCGTATGCGGATGAAGCCGCTGCCGTATTTTTCAATGGCACGGGTCAGGTAAAAACCTTCGGCAACCAATTTGTTGCGCAGGCTGGAACGGTAGTTGTCAGCCTGAATATCAGCCAGGCTGATGCCGCCATAAAAAGTACCGGGGCTAAAAATGGTGATGCGGTCGTCAAAAATTTTGATTTGGATGTCGCTTGGATCGGTATAGCTGCGATGCACCACAGCATTGAGCAATGCTTCGCGTAAAGCGGGCAAAGGATAGGCAAAGCGTTCCTTGCGCTCAATGCTGCCATCAAATTCAAACGCGACGCTGATGTGGGAAATGATGAAGGCCATCGCCTGTTCAACCACTTCAGGCAAGGTGTCGGTGAATTGCCGGTCGTCGATGATCATGCTCGGCGTTTTGAAGCGTCCGATGTGAACATGGTGGCGCAAGGGCTCACTGGCAAACAGCAGCATGGCTGCCCAGGTGGGCTGGACGGTTTTGGTGACGTAGTTGAGTTTTTGCAGTGCTGCCAGTGGCGTACCTGCCTCCAGCGCAAACCGCCCACTGGCGTTTATGCGCTGGATGAAGTTTTCTATCTTGGTGGGCGATAGGTCTGCCATGCTGTACTGGGGGGCGGGGTGGGCATCCCAGGAGATTTGCAGGGTCTGCAAATACAGATCGGAGATTTCATTCAGCGCCAGCGCGTGGTTGGCGCTGGCAATGCGCTTGTAATAACGCCCACGGGTATTGACGGGTTTGACCGGAAATTCCGCGACTTCAATGGCAACCACGGTTTTGCCGTCGATGGTGTGGGCTGTCAGCTCCGGAATCAGCGCAGGGCTGGTGGCTGATTTGATCTGGCCCAGCCATTCGTTGAGGGTTTCCTTGCCCAGTGTCACGCCCTGCAACACACCTTTGTCGGTGATGCCCACCCACACAGTCCCGCCCCGGGTGTTGGCAAAGGCTACCAGTGCTTCAATCACTTCTTTCTGAAAAGAAGTTTTGAATTCAAGCTGGTCGCTTTCGCCTTGCTGGCATAGATTTTTAAAATCGACGGGGCCCATGGTTTTAATGCGGTTGCCAGGGGTTGATGATTTCCAGGTTATCAATACCTTCAAAATCCTTGGTGTTGCGGGTGACGAGTGTTAAATTTGTTGTGAGGGCAATAGCGGCAATTTGGGCGTCTGCGGTGTCTATGGGTTTGCCGGCAAGCTGACGTTGGGCGCGTACCTGGGCATAGTGGGCAATGGCTGACCCACTAAAGTCGAAGCAGCGCCCCAGAAAATCTTCTTCAAAAATTTGGCTGGCAGCTTCTGCCAAGGCATTGCGGCGCTTGCCTGGAGGCAAGAGAGCAATACCCGCCAAAATCTCTGCATGGGTTATCGAGCTGGTGTATAGCTGGGTAGAGGTTTGCAGGGCAAACCAGCCTAATACCTGCGTGGCCGGCTGGGGCCGCATGAGTTCAGACAGAACGTTGGTATTCAGAAGAAAACCTTTGCTCATGGCTGTGCCAAATCCGGTAAAGCCCGTGCAGGGGGGCGCTCGGGCAGCGTAAGTTGGTCAGCCTCCAAGCCCTGAAAGCGTTGGCGGATGCGTTGTGCAAATTCACTGCCATTGAGTGCAGCACTGTCTGCAGCCAAAGCGTTTTGCAGGATGTTGCGCACTTCCTGCTCCATCGACACGCCATGGCGTGCGGCACGCAGGCGCAGGCTGGCTTTCAGGCCCGGCTCCAGGTTGCGAATGGTGATGCTGGTCATGTCATTGGCCCTCAATTGATTGCAATGATTTCATTGTAATCAACCGGCTCGTACGCAACCGTCCTGCAGGGTGTAGCGCTGCCCGGTGGCGGGGCACACGGTTTGGGCATTGCCGGTCAAGGGCAAGTCGAGTTGTTCGCCAAACTCGCTCATCCAGCCAATCTGCCGCGCCGGAACGCCCACCATGAGGGCGTAGGCTGGAACGTCTTTATTGACCACGGCACCGGCACCGATGAAGGCGTATTGGCCAATCGTTACGCCGCAGACGACGGTGCAGTTGGCGCCCAGCGTGGCGCCCTTTTTGACCAGGGTGTTGCGGTATTCGCTTTTGCGCTCGATCAGCGAGCGCGGGTTGTACACATTGGTGAACACCATGCTGGGGCCGCAGAACACGCCTTCTTCCAGCGTGACGTTGTCGTACACGCTGACGTTGTTTTGCACCTTGCAGTGGTCGCCAATGACGACCTTGTTGCCCACGAACACGTTTTGCCCCAGGGACACGCCCTTGCCAATGCGGGCGCCGCCGCAGACGTGCACGAAGTGCCAGACGCGGCTGCCTTCGCCGATCTGCGCGCCGTCATCGACGATGGCGCTGGGGTGGATGCTGGGCGCGGTCATGCGCGTACCCTGTTCAGCAGGGGGTGGGCACGCTGGGGCTGCGTGGTGATGGGCGCGGTACGAATGACTTCCACCGTGGCGATGGCGGCGCGGTTTTCTTCGGTGCCGTAGCCCTTGCCCTCCAGCACGCGCTGGTAGCTTTGGGTGTGCAGGTCGGTGAAGCCACCGGAAAACTCCAGCTCTTCGCCCTCGATGGTGATGCTGCGGTAGGTAAGTTTTTCGCCCTTGACCGCATTGGCAGGCAGGTGGTTGGCGTCGATGGAGAGAAACCAGCGCACGCGGGCACGTTCATATTCCAGGTAGCCGGCGGCGGTTTTGTCGTCGCGGTGGTGCACTTCGTTTTTGAGCACGCGGCCAAAGATGAAGTGCAGCATGTCGTAGAAGTGCACACCGATGTTGGTGGCCACGCCACCGGATTTTTCGTCAAAGCCCTTCCAGGATTTGAGGTACCACTTGCCGCGCGAGGTGAGGTAGGTCAGGTCTACGTCAAACACCTTGTCTGCCGGGGCGCTTTGCACCTTGTCGCGCAGGGCGATGATGCTGGGGTGCAGGCGCAGCTGCAGGATGGAGTTGACGCGCGCGCCGTAAGCGGCCTCGTAGCGCTGCAGTACGTCCAGGTCTGCGGTGCGCAGCACCAAGGGTTTTTCGCAGATGACGTCGATGCCGTTTTGCAGCGCAAACTTCATGTGCGGCAGGTGCAGGTAGTTGGGCGAGCAGATGGCGATGTAATCCAGCTTTTGGCCCTGCTGCTTCAAATCCTCCACATAGGCGGAGAAGGCTTCGAATTCGGTGAAGAACTCGGCATCGGGAAAGTGGCTGTCCATGATGCCGACGGAGTCGTTGACGTCCATGGCTACAACCAGGTTGTTTCCAGTGTCTTTGATGGCCTTGAGATGGCGCGGGGCGATATAGCCGGCAGCGCCGATGAGTGCAAATTTCTTCATGGTGCGGGAAGGGGAATGGTTCACAGGCGGAAGACGTCAAAGCCCTGGGCGGCCAGGGCATGGCGGTCGTACAGGCTTTTCACGTCGGCCAGCACGGGCTGGGCGCTGCATGTCAAGGCCTTGAGCTGCCCGGGCGTTAAGTTGCGGTATTCGTTATGACCCACAGCCACCACCAGGGCATCGACGGGTTGCTCGGGGGTAATCTGCCCCAGGGTGATGCCGTATTCGTGCTGCACTTCGGTGGCATCGGCCCAGGCGTCGGCCACGACGACTTGGGCACCCCAGGCCTCAAATTCACGCACCATATCGGCAACTTTGCTGTTACGGATGTCGGGGCAGTTTTCTTTGAAAGTAATGCCCATCACCCCCACGCGGCAGCGCGGTACGTCCAGGCCGTTTTGCAGCATGCGCTTGATGGTGTTGCGCGCCACGTAGCGGGCCATGTTGTCGTTGATGCGCCGCCCGGCCAGGATGACCTGCGGGTGGTAGCCGACTTGCTCGGCTTTGTGCGTGAGGTAGTACGGATCGACGCCAATGCAGTGACCACCCACCATGCCGGGGCGAAATGGGAGGAAATTCCATTTGCTGCCAGCGGCTTCGAGCACGTCTAGCGTATCAATGCCCAGGCGGGCAAAGATCACCGAGAGTTCATTCACCAGGGCGATGTTCAGGTCGCGCTGGGTGTTTTCAATCACCTTGGCGGCTTCGGCCACTTTCAGGCTGCTGGCTTTGTGCGTGCCGGCGGTGATGATTTGGTTGTAGAGCGCGTCCACCGCGTCGGCCACCTCGGGGGTGCTGCCGCTGGTGATTTTCTTGATTTTGGTGAGGGTGTTGACCTTGTCACCGGGGTTGATGCGCTCGGGGCTGTAGCCGCAGAAAAAGTCCTGGTTGAATTTGAGGCCCGAGGCTTTTTCCAGCTCGGGCACGCACACTTCTTCTGTCGCGCCGGGGTAGACGGTGGATTCATAAATCACCACGTCGCCCTTTTTCAGCGCCGCGCCTACGGTTTGGCTGGCCTTGATGAGGGGGGTGAGGTCGGGCCGGTTGGCCTCGCCCACGGGGGTGGGCACGGTGACGATGAACACCTGACATTCGCGCAGGTCTTGTGCCTGGCAGCTGTAGCGCAGGTGGCGCGCGGCGCGCAGCTGCTCGGGGCTGCATTCCAGGGTGTGATCCTGGCCGCCTTGCAGCTCGGCGATGCGCGCCTGGTTGATGTCAAAGCCCAGCACCGGGCGGTGCTGGCCAAACTCTACGGCCAGGGGCAGGCCGACATAGCCCAGGCCGATGATGGCGATGGTGGCGTGTTGAAGATTCAGCATGGGTGGCAGGTGGTGATTTGGAAAAAGGGGGCTGGGGTCAGGCTGCACCCGTGCGGCCGCTTTTTTGAGCCAAGGCCTTCTTGGCGAATGCGACGCCAATACCGCTGAATAAGCCAAGCAACAAGCCCAGTACGGTCAGGAGTGATTTTTTGGGAGATATGGGTTTGGCCGGCTCCAGCAGTTGTCCGTCGATGCGGTACATGCCTATCGGCGCGGAGAGGTTTTGCCCCTGCAAGGCCACCAGTTTGGCCTGGGCCTCGCGCAGGCCGTCAACGAAGGCAGTTTCGTCCTCCCGGGCGCGCAACACGTCGATTTCTGCCCCCAGGGATCGGGTGCCACGGGCGTACAGGCCGGAGCCGTCGGCAAAGGAGGTGACGCTGTCTTGCTTGGGCAACTGGCCTACGGTCAGCTGTGGGGTCTGCTGGCCTACGGATTTGGCCACGCGCAGGGCTTCGCCCAGGCGTATTTCGCGGTCTTCGCGCAGTTTTTTGGCCAATGCCAGTTTTTCTGCGATGTCTTTTTCTGTGTTTTTGATGGTGGCATCAATCACCTTTTGGGCTTCTCCCGCCCAGCGCGCGCGCGCCGCATCTTGCACCTGGGTGAGGTAAGCATCCATCCACTGCACGGCCAATTCGCCTGTGGGGGCCTGAATGGTTACGCTGTACAGCTGCCGCCCTTTTTTAGGGACGGGTTCTTTGACGTCGATGAGTTTTTTAATTCGCGCGGCGTACAAAGCGTTTTTGTCTAGTGCACCTTCGGGTTGTGTGTCCAGTGATGGCAGATAGGTTTTCTCAAAAAACTCATACCTGCCTGCATCGGAGTTCAGCTGGGCCAAGAACTGCGTGTATAGCTCGTCACCCGTCACCCATTTCAGCCCTGTGAGTGAAGTGCGTCCTTCGTTCACGCTCCCGTATTGGGTTACTAGAGGCGGCTCCAGGTACACGGAGGTTTCGTAGGTCTTGGGCAGCACCAGCGCCAGGGCGATGCCCACGCCTGCGCCCAACGCCGAGAGCCCGGCGATGGGCTGCCAGCTGGCGCGCAGGGTTTCGTAGATGTCTGCCAGCGAGATTTCGTCGTCGTTTGGGGCGGGTTGATTGTTATTGGTCATGGGTAGGTCGGAAGGAGGTATCCAGCCAGGGGTTGATGACGCTTTGCACTATCCCATACACGCAAGCACTGAGTCATTTGCGTGTCAGATCAATGTCAGCAAATAGTGCGGGAGCGGTGCGTCTCGTTGCGAGATGGTTCGTGAGTGTTTGTAACTTTCGGCGGTTGCTTTGCCTGAGTGTACGGCACTTCCCTCCCCTGAACTAAGTAATACCCCTGAGCTACTTCAACCACCCCCGCTTGCGAAAGTACAACATCGGCACGATGGCGCTGGCCACCATGAGTGCGATGGCGTAGGCGTAGCCGTATTCCATTTCCAGTTCTGGCATGAACTTGAAGTTCATGCCGTAAACGCTGGCGATCAGGGTGGGGGGCAGCAGGGCCACGCTGGCCACGGAGAAGATTTTGATGATCTTGTTTTGGTTGATATTGATGAAGCCGACGGTGGCGTCCATCAAAAAATTGATTTTGTCAAACAGAAAAGCCGTATGGCTGTCCAGCGATTCAATATCACGCAAAATCTGGCGCGCTTCTTCAAACTGCTCGGCGTTGAGCATTTTACTGCGCATCATGAAGCTGACGGCACGGCGCGTGTCCATCACGTTGCGGCGGATGCGACCGTTCAAGTCCTCTTGGCGCGCGATGGCGCCCAGCACCTCGCTGGCCAGAGCGTCGGTCACGTCGCCTGAGAGCACTTGTTTGCTGGCTTTTTCCAGCTCGTCGTAAATGCCTTCGAGCGCGTCGGCAGAATATTCGGCGTCGCCGTCGAAAAGTTTCAGCAACACCTGGCGCGCGTCTGTAATTAAACCAGGGGCGCGGCGTGCGCGCAGGCGCAGCAGGCGAAATACGGGCACGTCTTCGTCGTGGATCGAAAAAAGCACGCCCTTGCTTTTTAAGTCGTCGTTGACCAGGTTCAGAATAAACGCCACACGCACGCCGCGCGGGTGTTCGTGGTCATCAATCAAAAAATCGCTGCGAATATGCAATTCGCCGTTGTCTTCTTCGTAGAAGCGCGCTGATTCTTCAATGTCCTCATCCATGGCATCGTCGGGAATCGACAGGCCATAGTGCTGTTTGATCCAGCGTTTTTCTTCGGGCGTGGGTGATTCTAAATCGACCCAAATGGGCTGGAATTGGGCCAATTCTTCCAGCGATTCAATTTCTTCTTGTACCAGGCGGCCATTGGCGAGCGAAAAGATGTTGAGCATGGCTGCTCACTCCTTGGGGGTGGGGGCGACGGGGGGCGAAAGAAAGGTGGGGGTGCTTTCAGCGCCTCGCTGCAGGCCAGGCACTGAAAGCTACCGACTGGGGTAGGGTTCCAAGAGGGTTCTCCAATGACAGAAGCGGCAAATTATCGCACCGCAACATAGGCGCTGCTGGTGCTGGTTTTGCTATCGTTTTAATAGCTATTCACGCTTGTCTGGTAAGCGTAAACGGCCATTTTTAATCTTTGTTGACGCTGCCCGCCAGGCTGTGGGCGCGGCACAGGTCGGCCCAGGCGGCGGCTTTGTGGGCGGGTGCGCGCAGCAGGTGTTGCGGGGCGTAGCTCACGACCACGGTCACGCCCCCGGGGCCGCTTTGTGGGCTGGCGCGCAGCCGCCCCAGCGGCGCCTGGCCGCCCAGTGCCAGGCGCGCTGCCGGCAGGCCCAGGGCCAGCACCACTGTGGGCTGGGTGTGCTGCAGGACGTCGGGCAGGCCCAGGCTGGCGCCGGGCTGGCCCGCTGCCAGTACCGGGGCGATGAAGACCTGCGGGTTGTGCTGCAGGCGCAGGGCGCGCAGCATTTGGTCGAGCAGGGCGCCGGCGCTGTCGGTCAGGGGCGCTTGCGCTTGTGTGCATTCGGCCAGCACCAGCCAGCGGGGCTGGCCCGGCTGGGCCGCTGCCTGGGGGTAGGCGGCCAGGGCGGGGGCCAGGGCCCAGCCGCTGGTGGCGGTGCTGGCGCCAGTAGCGCTGGTGGCATGGGCCGGGGCGGCGCCATGCGGGGTGGGGCGCGTGGCGGCGGCGGGGGGCGCTACGGGTGCGGCGGCAGCCGGGGTGGCTGGTGGGCGTGCGGCCCGCTGAGCGGTGGTAGCGGCTGCGGCAGCCACAGGCGTAGGCACAGGGGTTTGGGGTGCTTGCCACAGGGTGATGCCCATTTCCTTGAGCATTTCGCGCTGGCGGGGGTCGAGGTTCAGGGCCATAGGGGCAGTTGCATGACGATGGCGTCTTCGCGCGCGCCGTCGGCGGCGGGGTAGTAGCGTTTGCGCAGGCCGACGCGTTGGTAGCCGTGGGCGGTGTAGATGGACAGGGCGCGCGCGTTGCTGGTGCGCACTTCCAGCCACAGGCATTGTGCCTGCTCGCTGCGCGCCCACAGGGCGAGGTGCTCGAGCAGCACGCGCGCCCAGCCCTGGCCCTGGTGCGTCGGGGCGACGGTGATGTTGAGCAGGTGCGCTTCTTGCACGCCGCGCATGGCGATGGTGTAGCCCAGCAGGTGGTTGTCGGCCCACAGCAGCTGGCAGTGGTAGCCGCTGGCCAGGGCGTCGATGAAGTTGCCGCGCGACCAGGGGTGGCTGTAGGCCTGCTGCTCGACTTCCAGCAGCGCGTCGAGCGTGTTCAGCGACAGCGCCTCCCAGCGCAGGGCCAGCGTGGGTGCGGGTGCAGGCGCAAAGCTCATGCGCCGGCCTGTGCCGCCTGGCGCGCGGCGGCGCGCTCGGCCGTGGTTTGCGCCACCTTGTCGCGCACGTACAGCGGCAGGGCTTGGTCGGCGGGCTGGGCCGCGCCAGCGGCGAGCAGCGCCGGTGCCAGGCGCAGTAGGGCCTGGGCGCTGGGCAGGACGGCCAGCGGCGCCTGGGGGGCGCTGGGCAGGCGCGTTCCGTAGGCGGGGGCGGCGTTGCCGGCGATGACAAAGCCGGCGGGCAGCGCCAGCGCCTCGGGCGCGCACAGGGCGCATTCGGCCAGCGCCTGCCATTGCCCTTGGGCGCCATCCCAGCGGTAGGGGGCGTGGTAGACCTCGTCCATGCGCGCGTCGAGCACCGCCAGCACCTCGGTGGCGCCGTGCGTGGCGCGGGCTTCTTCGGCCACGGCGAGCAGGGTGTCGATGGCCAGCACCGGGCGCTGCGCGCCCCAGGCCAGCCCCTGGGCCACGGCGCAGGCGGTGCGCAGCCCGGTGAACGAGCCCGGCCCCCGGCCAAAGACGATGGCGTCGAGCGCTTCCAGCGTCAGCCCGGCCTGCTGCAGCAAATCCAAAATCGCCGGAATCAGGCGGGCCGAGGACTGCGCGCCGCCCGGCCCGCTGTACTGCCAGACCTGCGTGCCGTGCTGGACGGCGATGGAGAGCGGGTCGGTGCTGGTGTCAAAGGCAAGCAGTTTCATGGTGGGCAGGTCAGGGCAAGGCCGGGATTATCGGGCGCCGGCATAGACTCGGCGCCCATGTCCTTATTGCAAGCTGTGGTGCGGGCGGCGCTGGGCGCCGGTATGTTCTTCTGGGTGGCCCTGGCGGGCGCGGCAGCGCTGCCGCCGCCGGTGCAGGCGGCGCTCGAACGCGCCAGGCTGGCGCCGCAGGCGCTGGCGCTGTGGCTGGCGCCGGCTGCAGACCCGCAGGCGCCGCCGCGCCTGGCCTGGCGCGCGCAAGAGGCGATGAACCCGGCCTCGGTCATGAAACTCGTCACCACCTGGGCGGCGCTCGATCAACTCGGGCCGGCCTACACCTGGCAGACGCCGGTGTACCTCGACGGGCGCATCGAGGGCACGCGCCTGCAGGGCAACGTCTATATCCAGGGCCGGGGCGACCCCAAGCTGGTGCTCGAACGCCTGTGGCTGCTGCTGCGCCGCCTGCAGGCGCAGGGCGTGCAGCAGATTGCCGGCGACATCGTGCTCGACCGCAGCGCCTTCAGCCTGCCGGCGCACGACCCGGGCGCGTTTGACGGCGAGCCGCAGCGCGCCTACAACGTGGCGCCCGATGCGCTGCTCGTCAACTACCAGGCGCTGGTGCTCAGCTTCGTGCCCGACAGCCGCGCCGGCCTGGTGCGCGTGAGCGCCGAGCCGCCGCTGGCCGGGCTGCAGCTGCCCGCCAGCCTGCCCCTGGCGCCGGCGGGCACGGCCTGTGGCGACTGGCGCGCCCATTTGCAGCTGGACGTGGGCGATGGCCAGCGCCTGCGTTTTGCCGGCAGCTACCCGGCCAGTTGCAGCGAGCGCAGCTGGGCCCTGGCGCTGCCTGAGCCGCAGACCTTTGCCGCCCGCGCCGTGCAGGGCATGTGGCAGGCCCTGGGCGGGCAGCTCACGGGCCAGGTGCGCGAGGGGCGTGTGCCGGCGGGCCTGCAGCCGGCGTTCAGCCAGGCTTCACCGCCGCTGGCCGAGGTGCTGCGCGACATCAACAAGTACAGCAACAACGTCATGACGCAGCAGCTGCTGCTGACCCTGGGGCTGGAGCGGGGCGCGGGCGGCAGTTTCGAGGCCGGGCGCGCGGTGGTCGAGCGCAGCTGGCGCGCGGCCCTGGGCGAGGCGCCGCTGCCGGTGCTCGACAACGGCGCCGGCCTGAGCCGCGAGGCGCGCATCAGCGCCGAGGCCCTGGGGCGCATGTTGCAGCGCGCCTGGGCGGCGCCTTTCATGCCGGAGTATGTGGCGTCGCTGCCCATCGTCGGCGTTGATGGCACGCTGCGGCGCAACACCAGCCGCGCCGCCGGCCAGGCGCACCTCAAAACCGGCAGCCTGCGCGACGTCATGGCGCTGGCCGGCTACGTCGATGGCGCCGACGGCCAGCGCTGGGTGCTGGTGGCGCTGGTGAACCACGCCAACGCGGCGGCGGCGCGGCCGGTGCTTGATGCGGCCCTGGAGTGGGCGCAGCAAAGCTGGTAGTTGTCGAGGGTTTTTACCAGGGTGACATCGGCCTGAAATTACTTTGTTTACAAACGAAAATTCGCCCTCTCTCTCCGAACAGGATTCCCCGATGAAATTTCGTTTGCAAGCCGCTGCTGCTGCGGCCGCGTTGGTGCTCGCTGCCTGCGGTGGCGGCGGTGCCGATACCACTCCCGCCGCGTCGATCAACAAGGTCAAGGTCGCTGGCGACAGTCTGGCCGACAGCGGCACCTTTGGCCTTAAATTCACCGTGCAGAACGCCGGCGACAACGGCGGGCCGACGCAAATCTGGGCCGACCGCGTGGCCGCCAGCTATGGCCAGAGCCTGTGCGCGCATTACCGCTCGCCCGATCGCCAGTCTTTTAGTACTGACAGCAGCTGCACCAACTACGCCGTCGGCGGTGGCCGCATCAACTACTACGAGGCCTCGACCTCGCCCTACTCCATCGTGCAGCAGCTCAAAGACATGGGCGCAGCCGGTTTTGGCGCGGGCGACCTGCTGCTCGTCGATGGCGGTGGCAACGACGCGGCCGACCTGATCAAGGCCTACATCCTCGCCTCCATCGGAGCCGAGGCGGGTTACAAGGCGGTGCTGGGCACGGTGCTCGACGCGGCCACCATCGATGGCCTGTGGGCCCAGGGCGCCCAAGGTAAGGCCCAGGCGGGTGGCGTCTACATGCAGGCGCTGGCCAAGCAGTTTGCCAAGGCCATCCAGGACGAGGCCCTGGCCAAGGGTGCGCCGCGCGTGGCCGTGCTCAATATGCCGGGCGTGACGCGCACGCCGCTGTTTTTGATGACGCTGAAAAACATCTCCCAGTCCCAGGGCGCAGAGGCGGCGGGCAAGCTGGCGGCGCTGTTCGATGGCTGGATCAACGCCTTCAATGCTCAGCTGGTGCAGTCCCTGGCAGGCGACAAACGTGTGGCCGTGGTTGATTTTTACGCCTCGTTCAAAGACCAGTCGGAGCACCCGGCGCAGTACGCGTACACCAACGTCACCACGCCGGTGTGCCCGGTCAGCGGCCAAGACCCCCTGACCAAGCTGCCCACTTACGACTGGCAGGCGTGCACCGCCAGCTATCTGTCGTCGAACCCGCCGGCGGGTCAAACGGGGGCCAACTGGTGGCAGAGCTACGCGTTTTCTGACGCTTTTCACCCCACCCCCTATGCCCACCAGCTGATGGGGCAACTCGTGTCGCGCTCGCTCTCGCAAGCGGGTTGGCTGTAAGCGCTTGTGCGCCTGTTTTTTCTTGAAAAGCGTTCCATGAAACACGAACTCTTGCACGCTGGCGCTGCGCTGGCCCTGCTCGCTGCCTGCGGTGGCGCTTCGGCCCAGGTGGCCGGCACCATCAGCGTGCGCGCTGGCGTCACGCACATCGCCCCACGCACCGACAGCGACAACCTGACGGCGCCGAGCTTTCCCAACACCAAGGTGGACGTGGGCTCGGCCTCGGCGCTGACCGGCGGCATCACCTACATGGTGACCGACCACTGGGCGCTGGACCTGCCCGTGGGCCTGCCGTTCAAGCATTCCTTCTACGGCGACGGTGCCATTGCCGGCGTGGGCAAACTGGGGGAAACCAAGGTCATTCCGGCCACGCTGTTTGCCCAGTACCGCTTTGGTGCGGCCCAGGCGGCGTTCCGGCCCTATGTGGGCCTGGGCGTGACCTACAGCCGCTTCTTCAAAAACCGCAGCACGGCCGCGCTCACGGGCGTGACCGGCGGCTCGCCCGCCCACCCGACCACGGCTTACATCGACAACCAATGGGGCCTGACGCCGCAGGTGGGCTTTGTCTGGAACTTCCACGAGCGCTGGTTCCTCGATGCGGCCTACTACAAGAGCTTTCTCAAGACCACGGCCCACCTCTCGACTGGGCAGACCATTGATATGCGTCTGAACCCGGACGTGCTGTCGCTCGGCATTGGCTACCGCTTCTGAGCGCACATGTTCTGACGCTGGTGCAGCGCCGATAAAAAAAGGCCGGCCCTTTGCGGGGCCGGCCTTTTGCTGGGGGCGGTTTTTTACCAGCGGTTGCGCACCATGCTCACGGCGTAGGTGCCGAACTGGCGCTGTGCGTTGGGGGTGAGGTACACCGCGTCGGCAAACACGTAGCGGTTGTAGTCGGCGCCGGCGAGCAAGGTGCTCGGGGTGCACAGGGCGGAGTTGACCTGGTAGGTGCCGATGCCGATGCCGTTGTTCGCATCGACCGAGTTGCACACCGGCGTGGTGGCGTTGTCAAAACCGTAGCTGCCCGGGGCGTTGACGTAGGCGTTGACGTACAGCTCCAGATCGACGTACTGCACCTGCTTGCCCTGGTCTTTGAGGGACACTTTCAGGCCGGTGTTGAATGCCGTGCTGGCGGCTTCGAGTACGCCGGTTTGGCCGATGGCCGTGGCCCAGGGCGTCTTGCCCAGGTTGTACACGCCCGAGATGACCACGTGCTGGGCGCCGGCGTTGACCATGCGGATCACCTGCGCTGCCAGCGCCTCGCCCCACTGGCGCGCTTGTGCTTGGTAGTCAGCGCTGCTGAGCTGGCCGGCCTGCACGGCGGCCATGCCGGCGATCAGGTCGGCCGTGCCGGCGTTCACCAGCACGAACTCGGCGCTGCCGAACTTCTGGCTGGCCAGGAAGCTGTCGATCTGCGCCGTCACGGTGGGCGTGCTGGCGTTGCCGGCCGCGTCCGGGGTGGCGTTGATGCGGGCGTTGCCCTGGGCGTAGTTCAGGCCACCCTGGCTCACGGGCTTGGCGCTCAGGCCCCAGTTGCTGGCGAATTGCGTCGTCCAGTTCAGCAGGCTGCCGTCGGTGGCGTTGACGGTGTAGGCACTGCCCTTTTGTCCGGTGTCGGCCACGGCGTCACCAAAAACCACCACGCGCTGGGGGGTGATGGCCGAATCGACCGTGCTCGATCCACAGGCGGCCAAGAGCGCCACCGAGGCGCAGGCCGCTGCCAGCAGGCTGCGGCGCATCCAAACAAAAGCCATGATTTCTCCAAAAAAGTGGGTGCAAGTGTAATCAGCCCGCCGCTGCGGCGCGCTGCAGGCGGTCGCGCACGCCTTCCCAGTCGGCACCGTCGGGCGGGGTTTCTATCCAGATCAGGCGCACGCCGGCGTCGTCCAGGGCGCGCAGCTGGGCAAAGAGCTGCTGCGCCGCCGCTTCGGCCTGCTCCGGCATGGCCACCAGCCGCACGCCCGGGCTGGGGCGGCGCAGCGGGCTGCGCGCGTACACCGCCAGGTGGGCGGCGTCGGCGCCGAGCAGATCAAGCCCGGCCTGCAGCGCACGCGCGTCCATCAGGCGTACCCGGGCATTCGGTGCGTAATGGGCCTCTAACGTGCCAGAGGCGCGCGGGGATTGCGTCAGTAGCTCGTCTTTTGATAGCACTGGCTGGCCGCAGGCAGCCGCCACCTGGGCGCGCGTGATCTGCCCCGGGCGCAGCAGCACGGGCTGTCCCCGGGTGCAGTCGATGATGGTCGATTCAATGCCCACCTGGCAGGCGCCGCCGTCGAGCACCAGCAGGTCGGCGCCGAATTCGTCCTGCACGTGGGCCGCGCTGGTGGGGCTGACGCGGCCAAAACGGTTGGCGCTGGGCGCGGCCAGGCCGTGCACGCCGCGCGCTTGGCAGGCGTGCAGCAGCGCCTGCGCCACCGGGTGCTGCGGGCAGCGCAGGCCCACACTGTCCTGGCCGCCGGTGGCCGCCTGGGCGCGCCCGCCCTGGCGCGGCAGGATGAGCGTGAGCGGCCCGGGCCAGAAGGCATCGACCAGCGCCTGCGCAAAGGGCGGCACGCTGCTGGCAAAGTGGGCGATGCCGCTGGCGTCGGCCACGTGCACGATCAGCGGGTGGTCGGCCGGGCGGCCCTTGGTGGCAAAAATCTGCGCCACGGCGGCGTCGTTGTCGGCGTCCGCCGCCAGGCCGTAGACGGTTTCGGTCGGCAGGCCGACGAGCGCGCCCGCCTGCAGCGCCTGCGCGGCGGTGGCAATCGCCTGGGGTTGCTGGCCGTCGAGGATCATGCGTAAAACATCATGTTCAAAACGCCGCAATGCCCAAGAGGGCGGCGGCCTGCAGCGCCGTGGCGCGCGCCGCCTCGGGCGTGGCGGCGGTGACGTTCAGGTGCCCCATCTTGCGCCCGTGCTTGGCCTGGGTTTTGCCGTACAGGTGCAGGTGCGCGCCGGGCAGGGCCAGCACCTGCGCCCAGGGCGGCTCTTGCGCGCTGCGGCCCTGGGTGAACCACAAATCGCCCAGCAGATTGAGCATGACGGTGGCGCTGTGCAGGCGCGGCGCCACCAGCGGCAGGCCGGCGAGGGTGCGCACCTGCAGCCCAAACTGCGAGATGTCGCAGGCGTCCTGGCTGTAGTGGCCGCTGTTGTGCGGGCGCGGGGCGATCTCGTTGACCACCAGGCGGCCGTCTTGCAGCACAAAAAACTCCACGCACAGCACGCCCACGTACTGCAGCTCGTTCGCTATCGAAATTGCAGCTGCTTGCGCTTGACTGGCAAGCGCTGGCGGCACATTTCCTTCATAAACCTCGGTCACGGCGAGGATGCCGTCGCGGTGCAGGTTGCGCTGCACGGGCAGGCAGACGGTGGCGCCGTCGTGGCCACGGGCGATCAGCACCGAGCATTCGAGCGCCAGCGGCAGCATTTTCTCCAGCACGCAGGGCAGCTCGCCCAGTTCGGCCCAGGCGGCGGCCAGCTCGGCGGCGTTGGCCACGCGGCGCTGGCCCTTGCCGTCGTAGCCCAGGCGCGCGGTCTTCAGGATGCCGGGCAGCAAATCGGCGCTGACGGCAGCCAGGTGCGCCGTCGTTTCAATCACCGCGTGCGGTGCGCAGGGCACGCCGCAGGCGACGAAGTGGGCCTTCTCCTGCGCCCGGTCCTGCGCCACGGCAACGCAGCGCGCGGCTGGCGCCACCGGGCGCTGGCCGGCGAGCGCGGCCATGGCGCTGGCGGGCACGTTCTCGAATTCGGTGGTGATGGCGTCGCTCAGGCGCGCCAGTTCGGCCAGGCCGTCGGGGTCGTCGTAGGCGGTGCGGATGTGGTGGTGGCTGACCAGCCCGGCGGGGCTCTCGGGGTCGGCGTCGAGCACTGCCGTGCGGTAGCCCATGGCCTGGGCCGCGTGCACGAACATGCGCCCGAGCTGGCCGCCGCCGAGCACGCCCAGCGTGCTGCCCGGCGCCAGTGCGGTGATGGGGTGGGCACTCATGGCAGGGGCAGCTCCATGGCGCGCGCCGCTGCCGTTTGCTGGGCGCGAAACGCTTCGAGCTGCGCACGCAGCGCCGGGTCGTGGTTGGCCAGCAGGGCGACGGCAAACAGCGCCGCGTTGGCCGCACCCGCCGCGCCAATGGCGAAGGTGGCCACCGGCACGCCCTTGGGCATCTGCACGATGGAGTGCAGCGAATCGACCCCCTGCAGGTGGCGGCTGGCGACGGGCACGCCCAGCACCGGCACGGTGGTTTTGGCGGCGATCATGCCCGGCAAGTGGGCCGCGCCGCCCGCGCCGGCGATGATGGCCTGCAGGCCGCGCGCGGCGGCGCTCTCGGCGTAGGCAAACATGTCGTCGGGCATACGGTGCGCGGAGACGACCCGCGCCTCGTGGGTGATGCCGAATTGCCGCAGAATCTCGACTGCGTGCTGCATGGTCTCCCAATCGCTGGAAGAGCCCATGACGACGCCGATTTGTAGGGGTTTCATATGCTGTGGGGGTGGTGCGCCGGTGCCGGCGCCCGCTGCCGGTAGTGGAACCCGCGATTTTACTTTTCTGTGCCCTGCGCCGCGCTGTGACGAGGATTGCCCCCCATGATCGATGTGACCGTTGAAAATTTTGAAGCCGAGGTGATCGCCGCTTCCATGCAAGTGCCCGTGCTGGTGGACTTCTGGGCCCCCTGGTGCGGCCCGTGCAAGACGCTGGGCCCGGTGCTGGAGAAGCTCGAGGTGGCCTACGCCGGGCGCTTCAAGCTGGTGAAGATCGACTCCGACCAGGAGCAGCAGATTGCCGCCATGTTCGGCATCCGCAGTATTCCGACTTGCGTGCTGCTCATGAACGGCCAGCCGGTCGATGGCTTCATGGGTGCGCTGCCCGAGGGCCAGGTGCGCGCCTTCCTCGACAAGCACCTGCCCAGTGCCGAGGAATTCGAGGCCCAAGAGGACGCTGCCGAGGCCGAGCAGGTGCTGGCCGCCGGCGATGTCGATGGCGCGCTCGAACGCCTGCAGCAGGCGGTGCTGACCGACCCGGCGAACGACGCCGCGCGCTTTGACTACATCAAGCTGCTGCTGCAGCATGGCCGCGAGGACGACGCCAAGGTGGCTTTTGCACCCGTGATCGCCAAGGCCGGCGCCGACCGCCGCCTGGGGGCGCTCAAGACCTGGTTTGATGCTATTGATTTTGTAGCTACTGGCGCTGATCTGGCGGGGCTTGAGGCCCAAATTGCCACCAATAAACGCGACTTTGCCGCCCGTTTTGACCGCGCCCGCTGCCTGCTGGCGCAGCAGCACTGGACGCAGGCCATGGACGAGTTGCTGGAGATTTTGATGCGCGACAAGACCTGGAACGAAGAGGCGGCGCGCAAGACCTACATCGCCATCCTGGAGCTGATCGAGCCGCCGGCGGTGAAGGTGGCCGAGGGCCAGATCCCGCCGCAAGACCCGGTGGTGGCGACCTACCGCCGGCGCTTGTCGAGCGTGGTGCTCAGTTGAAAATGCAAAGGCCTCGAAAGAGGCCTTTTTGTCATGCCGATGCAGGTGCTCAGGCCGTCAGGCGTTCCAGCGCCTCGCGGTACTTGGCGGCGGTTTTGTCGATCACCGCTTGCGGCAGGCGCGGCGCGGGGGCGGTTTTGTCCCAGGGCTTGCCGTTGACCTGCGCCTGCTCCAGCCAGTCGCGCACGAACTGCTTGTCGTAGCTCGGCGGGTTCTCGCCCCGGGCCAGGGCGTCGGCGTAGCCCTCGACGGGCCAGTAGCGCGAGCTGTCGGGCGTGAGCACCTCGTCCATCAGCACCAGCTCGCCGGCGTCGGTCAGGCCAAATTCAAACTTGGTGTCGGCAATGATCATGCCCTTGGTCAGGGCGATGGCGGCAGCCTCCTGGTACAGGCGGATGGAGATGTCGCGGATGCGCGCCGCCAGCTCCGGGCCAATGAGTTCGACCGTGCGCTCAAACGTGATGTTCTCGTCGTGCTCGCCCGCTTCGGCCTTGGCCGCTGGGGTGTAAATGGGCTGGGGCAGTTGGGCCGCGTTGGTCAGGCCAGCGGGCAGGGGCACGCCGCAGACCGATTGCGTGGCCTGGTATTCCTTCCAGCCGCTGCCGGCGAGGTAGCCGCGCACCACGGCCTCGACCATGATGGGTTTCAAGCGGCGCACCAGCATGGAGCGGCCCTGCACCTGCGGCACTTCGGCGGCGCTGACCACGCTCTCGGGCGTGTCGCCGGTGAGGTGGTGGGGCACGATGTGGCCGAGCTTGTCGAACCAAAAAAGCGCCATTTGCGTCAGCAGCGCGCCCTTGCCGGGGATGGGTTCGCCCATGATGACGTCAAAGGCCGAGAGGCGGTCGCTGGCGACCATCAGGATGCGGTCCTCGCCCACGGCGTAGTTGTCGCGCACCTTGCCGCGTGCGAGCAGCGGCAGCGAGGTGAGGGCGGAGGTGTGCAGGGCGGAGGAGGTCTGGGTCATGGTGGGGACGCAAAGTTGCAGCAAGTGGCACAAGGCCGTGGCCCGGATTTTAGGCTGCCCGCCCCCAAAGCCCGCTGATTGTGCCCGGCTTTCATCGCCGTGACATCTGCCGCTGCATAACCCAGTGCGCCTTGCCAGTATCGGTTTGCCTTTGCCCCCGGGGCAGCGCATAGTGCAAGCGTCGCTGCACACAGGCGGCGGCATCGTGTTCCATCGCTTGCCACAGGAGGCTTTTTCATGAATTTGACGATCAGCGGTCACCACCTGGAAGTCACCCCCGCCCTGCGCGAATACGTCATGGCCAAGCTCGATCGCATCACGCGCCACTTCGATCAGGTGGTGGACGTGAAGGTGCTGTTATCGGTAGAGAAACAAAAGGAGAAAGAAAAACGCCAGCGCGCCGAGTGCAATGTGCGCGTCAAGGGCAGCGACTTGTTTGCAGAGAGTGCGCACTTTGACCTGTACGCCGCCGTCGATGAGCTGATGGACAAGCTCGATCGCATCGTCGTGCGCCACAAAAACAAGCTGCAAGACCACCAGGCCGAGGCGCTCAAGCGCGCCTACGCCTGAGCTGTGCACCCTCTGCACGCTCGAGCCGCCCTGTCGGGCGGTTTTTTTGCGGCTGAAGAAAACCCGTAGGGGTTTATCCGCTGGCGTGATCGCATTACACTCTTTGCGTGGCGCAACAAAGAGTTAAATGAGTTACGCCACCGTGCCAGGGCTGCGTGGGGCATTGGTCGCGTCGCCACCTCCCGCTTGCATAATGACTGACACCACTATGAACCGTCTTGCCTCCATCTTGCCAACCGCCCAGGTTCTCGTGCGCGTCGAAGCCACCAGTAAGAAGCGCGCCTTCGAGGAGGCAGGGCTGCTGTTCGAGAGCCTGCACGGCCTCTCGCGGGCCCTGATTACCGACAGCTTGTTTGCGCGCGAACGCCTGGGCTCGACCGGCCTGGGCCACGGTGTGGCCATTCCGCACGGGCGCATCAAGGGCTTGAAGTCGCCCATGGCCGCGCTGTTCCAGCTGGAGCAGCCCATCGGCTTTGACTCGCCCGACGAGCAGCCCGTGAGCCTGCTGATTTTTCTGCTCGTGCCCGAGGCGGCAACGCAAAAGCACCTGGAAATCCTCTCTGAAATTGCCGAGCTGCTCAGCGATGGCCCGCTGCGCGAGCGCATCAAAGCCTGCCAGGACGCGAGCGAGCTGCACGGCTTGATTGCCGATTGGCAATCGACCCAAACCGCCTAACCTTGTAGGAAGCGGCCCGCACAGTGAAGCACCACGCCGTCAGCGCCGACGTCCTGTTTGAAACCTTTCGCGGCGACCTGCGCTGGCAGTGGGTCGCCGGCCTGGGGGCGAGCGAGCGCCGTTTTGACGAAGAGGCGGTGCGCAGCGCGCGCTCAGGCTCCGACCTGGTAGGGCACCTGAACTACATCCACCCTTACCGGGTGCAGATCATTGGCGAGCGCGAAATTGCTTATTTGGGCAACGCCACGACGGAAGACCGCCAGCGCCGCATTGCCCGCATCGTTACCCTGGAGCCACCGGCGCTGGTGCTCGCCGACGGTCAGCACGCGCCCGACGAGTTGGTGTCGATGTGCGAGCGCGCGCAGATTCCGCTGTTTGCTACGCAGGAATCATCGGCCTTCGTGATTGACGTGCTGCGCGCCTACCTGTCCAAGCACTTTGCCGACCGCAGCACCATGCACGGCGTGTTCATGGACATTCTGGGGCTGGGCGTGCTCATCACCGGCGAATCGGGCCTGGGCAAGAGCGAGCTGGGGCTTGAACTCATCTCGCGCGGCAACGGCCTGGTGGCCGACGATGCGGTCGATCTGTACCGCATCAACCAAAACACCATCGAGGGCAAATGCCCCGAGCTGCTGCAAAACCTGCTCGAAGTGCGCGGCATCGGCCTGCTCGACATCCGCGCCATCTTTGGCGAATCGGCCGTGCGCCGGCGGATGCGCCTCAAACTCATCGTCCACCTGGTACGCAAAGAGACGCTCGAGCGCGAGTACGAGCGCCTGCCCTACGAGCCGTTGACGCAGGACGTGCTGGGCGTGCCGGTGCTCAAGGTCGTGATCCAGGTGGTGGCCGGGCGCAACATCGCCGTGCTGGTGGAGGCGGCAGTGCGCAACACCATCTTGCAGCTGCGCGGCATCGACACCTACCAGGAGTTCGTCGAACGCCACCGCCGGGCAATGGAAAGCGGCGGCGGCTAAAAGCCTATTTTTTGGCGCAGGCGGCGCACTGGCCGTACAGCGCCATGGCGTGGTCGTGCACCACCCAGCCCTTGGCTTTGGCAATGGCTTGCTGGCGTTTTTCGATTTCGGGGTCGTAGAACTCTTCCACCTTGCCGCAGGCGGTGCAGATGAAGTGGTCGTGGTGCTGGCCCTCGTTGAGCTCGTACACCGCCTTGCCGCTTTCAAAATTGCTGCGCAGCAAGATGCCAGCCTGCTCGAACTGCGTGAGCACGCGGTACACCGTGGCCAGGCCGATGTCCGAGCGCTCTTCAAGCAGGACGCGGAACACGTCTTCTGCCGTCATGTGGCGCTGTGCGCCTTTTTGGAAAATTTCCAGGATCTTCAGGCGCGGCAGCGTCGCCTTCAGGCCGGTGCTTTTGAGTTCGTCGATATTCGTCATGGCAAGGCTTTGGAGTGCAGTAAAAGGCGCCGGGTACCCAGCCGCTACAATGGATCGGATCATAGCCTTACCACCACAGCCATGCTTGCCTTCGCCCGTAGCAGCGCCCATGCGGCGCTGATTGTGTTTTTTGGCGCCGCCGTGAGCGCCTGCAGCAGCACCAGTTTTTCAACGCGCGAGATGGTGGAAACCTTAAAGCCCTACCGTGCCACCGTGGTGCAAGGCAATTTCGTTTCGCGCGAGCAGGTGCAGGCGCTGCAGCCGGGCATGAGCCGCCAGCAGGTGCGCGACATTCTGGGCACGCCGCTGGTGGCCAGCGTCTTTCACGCCAACCGCTGGGATTACGTTTTTACGCTGAAAAAACAGGACGAGCAGGTGCAGACGCGCCGCCTGACGGTGTTCTTCGACGGCGATCAGTTCAGCCGCGCCGAGGGCGACGAGATGCCGACCGAGGCCGAATTCGTCGCCACCCTGGGCAGCCGCGCCAGCGGGCGCAAAGTGCCGCAGCTCGAAGCCACTGAGGCCCAGCTCGAGCGCTACCCGGCGCCCGCGCATACCGAGGACGCGCCCGCGCCCGCACCCGCCGACAGCGCTGGCGCGCGCCACTATCCGCCGCTCGATGCGGCCCAGTAAGCCCCCTTTTTAGCCTTTGCACGCCATGACTGCTGCCACCACCTCCCCCATCCGCGTCGCCGTTGCTGGCGCTTCTGGCCGCATGGGCCGCATGTTGATCGAAGCCGTGCGCGCCAGCGACGACTGCATTCTGGCTGGCGCCCTCGATCTGGCCTCCAGCCCCGCCATCGGCTCGGACGCCACCGCCTTCCTGGGCGTGGCCAGCGGCGTGCCCATCACCGCCGACCTGCGCGCCGGCCTGGCCGGCGCCGACGTGCTCATCGACTTCACCCGCCCCGAGGGCACGCTGGCGCACCTGGCGGTCTGCGCCGAGCTGGGCGTCAAGGCCGTGGTCGGTACCACCGGCTTCAGCCCGGAGCAAAAAGACGAGCTGGCCGCCTGGGGGCAGAAAACCGCCATCGTTTTTGCCCCGAACATGAGCGTGGGCGTGAACGTCACCTTCAAGCTGCTGCAGATGGCGGCGCAGGCGCTCTCGACCGGCTACGACATCGAGATCATCGAGGCGCACCACCGCCACAAGGTCGATGCGCCCTCGGGTACGGCGCTGAAAATGGGCGAGGTCATCGCCCAGGCCATGGGGCGTGACCTCAAGGACTGCGCCGTGTACGCGCGCGAAGGTGTGACCGGCGAGCGCGATCCCTCCTCCATCGGCTTTGCCACCATCCGGGGCGGTGACATCGTGGGCGACCACACCGTGCTGTTTGCCGGCACGGGCGAACGCATCGAGATTTCGCACAAATCATCGAGCCGCGCCGGCTACGCCCAGGGCAGCCTGCGCGCCGTGCGCTTTTTGGCCGGCCAGCGCCAGGGGCTGTTCGACATGTTCGACGTCCTGGGCCTGCACTGACGGCGCCGCACCCCATGCAAGCCTGGCACTGGTGGCAACACAGCGACCTGCTGACGCAAATGGCCGCAGCGCTGCTGCTGGCGATGTCGGTCGCCAGCTGGGTCGTCATCCTGGTGCAGCTGCGCCTTTTGCTGCGCGCCGGGCGCGAGCTGCCGCGTGCGCTGGCGGCCTTTTGGCAGGCGCCGCAACTGGCTGAGGCACGCCAGCGCCTGCCCGCGTTTGACCGCCTGGGGCTGCTCCAGCCCCTGCTCGACGCTGCAAATTTGATAGCTACTGACGCAATCCCCGCAAGCCTTGGAGCCCAAGGAGGGCGTGAACAGCGGCTCACCCGCGTGCTGCGCGGGGCGCTGCACCAGGTGCTGGCGCGGCTGCAGTGGGGCCAGGTGCTGCTGGCCACCGTCGGCGCTACGGCGCCCTTCGTCGGCCTGCTGGGCACCGTCTGGGGCATCTACCACGCCTTGACGGCGCTCGCCGGCCAGGGGCAGATCAGCATCGAGCAGCTTGCCGGCCCGGTGGGCGAGGCCCTGGTGATGACCGCTGCCGGCCTGGCCGTCGCCATTCCGGCGGTGCTGGCCTACAACTGGTGCGGGCGCAGCAGCGCGCGCATCGAGGCCGAGCTCGAAGGCCTGGCGCACGACCTGCGCAGCCTGTTGCTGGGCTGAACCGCCATGGCTTTCGGCCGCCTGGAGCACCGCCGCGCCGCGCCGCCGATGAGCGACATCAACGTCACGCCGCTGGTGGACGTGATGCTGGTGCTGGTGGTCATCTTCATTCTGGCGGCGCCCTTGCTGGCGCACTCCATCCGCCTGCAGCTGCCGCCGGCGCAGACGGCGCAGCCGGGCGCGGCCACGCCGTCGGTGTCGGTGGTGCTCGACGCCGATGGCCAGCTCTACGTTGAGGCGCAAGCGCTGGCGCCAGCGGCCCTGGCACCGCGCCTGGCGCAGCTGGCCCTGGAGCGCCCCGGCGCCGAGGTGCAGCTGCGCGCTGACGCCCGCGTGCCCTATGGCCAGGTGCTGCAGGTGATTGACGCCGCGCAGGCGGCGGGCCTGGGGCGCATTGGCTTTGTGGCGGCCCCGCCCGCCCCGCGAACGGGTGGGTGACGCTGCCTGCGGCCTAAAATGCGGGCCGATACCTGATCGCCTGTTCTGATTCCTGCGCCCTGCGCGCACCTCCCTTTGGGGCTCCCATGCAAGAGAAATACAACCACCTCGACGTCGAGCGCGCCGCGCACGCCCACTGGAACGCCACCGACGCCTACCGCGTCACCGAAGACGAGAACAAAAAGAAGTTCTACGCCTGCTCCATGCTGCCCTACCCCAGCGGCAAGCTGCACATGGGCCACGTGCGCAACTACACCATCAACGACATGCTCACGCGCCAGCTGCGCATGCAGGGGTTCAACGTGCTCATGCCCATGGGCTGGGACGCCTTCGGCCTGCCGGCCGAGAACGCCGCGCTCAAGAACAAGGTGCCGCCCGCCCAGTGGACCTACGACAACATCGCCTACATGAAGGGCCAGATGCAGGCCATGGGCCTGGCCATCGACTGGAGCCGCGAGGTGGCTACCTGCGACCCCAGCTACTACAAGTGGAACCAGTGGCTGTTCCTGAAGATGCTGGAAAAAGGCATCGCCTACCGCAAGACCCAGGTCGTCAACTGGGACCCGGTGGACCAGACCGTGCTGGCCAACGAGCAGGTGATCGACGGGCGCGGCTGGCGCACTGGCGCGCTGGTGGAAAAGCGCGAGATCCCCGGCTACTACCTGAAGATCACCGACTACGCGCAGGAGCTGCTCGACCACGTCCAGGTCGGTGGCGACAAGGCGACGCTCTCGGGCTGGCCCGACAAGGTGCGGCTGATGCAGGAGAACTGGATTGGCAAATCCAGCGGCGTGCGCTTTGCCTTCACGCACGCTATCCAGGGTGCGGACGGCAAGCTGATCCAGGACGGCCGCATGTACGTTTTCACGACGCGCGCCGACACCATCATGGGCGTGACTTTCTGCGCCGTCGCGCCCGAGCACCCGCTGGCGCTGCACGCCGCAGCCAGCAATGAAAAGCTCGCCGCCTTCATCGAGGAATGCAAGAAGGGCGGCACGACCGAGGCCGAGCTGGCGCTGAAGGAAAAAGAGGGCATGGCCACCGGCCTGTTCGTCACCCACCCGCTGACGGGCAAACAGGTCGAAGTCTGGGTCGGCAACTACGTGCTGATGGGCTACGGCGACGGCGCCGTGATGGGCGTGCCCGCGCACGACGAGCGCGACTTTGCCTTTGCGCTCAAGTACCAGTTGCCGATAGAGCAAGTGATTGCCGTGGAAGGCGAAACCTTCTCTGGCGCGGCCTGGCAGGACTGGTACGGCGACAAGCAGCGCGCCCGCTGCGTCAACTCCGGCGTGCTCGACGGCCTGGCCCACGCGCAGGCGGTGGACCAGGTGGCCGCGCTGCTCGCAGCCCAGGGCCTGGGCGAGAAGAAAACCACCTGGCGCCTGCGCGACTGGGGCATCTCGCGCCAGCGTTACTGGGGCACGCCGATTCCCATCATCCACTGCGTCGACTGCGGTGCCCAGCCCGTGCCGGAAAAAGACCTGCCCGTGGTGCTGCCGCAAGACCTGGTGCCCGATGGCTCGGGCAACCCGCTGGTCAAATCCGAGGCGTTTCACGCCGGCGTCACCTGCCCCTGCTGCGGCAAAGCCGCGCGGCGCGAGACCGACACCATGGACACCTTCGTCGATTCGTCCTGGTACTTCCTGCGCTACTGCGACCCCAAGAACAGCGAAAAAATGGTCGCCGAAGGCGCGGCCTACTGGATGCGTGATGGCGGCATGGACCAGTACATCGGCGGCATCGAGCACGCCATCCTGCACCTGCTGTACGCGCGCTTCTGGACCAAGGTCATGCGCGACCTGGGGCTGCTGCAGGCCGACGAGCCCTTCAAGCGCCTGCTCACGCAGGGCATGGTCTTGAACCACATCTACAGCCGCCGCACGGCCAAGGGCGCGAAAGACTATTTCTGGCCGCACGACGTCGAGCATGTGCTCGATGACGCCGGCAAGATCGTTGGCGCGCAGCTGAAAAACCCGGCGGAAAGCGGCGACGGCCTGCTCCCCGTGGGCACGGCCATCGACTACGAGGGCGTGGGCACCATGTCCAAGTCCAAGAACAACGGCGTCGATCCGCAGCAGCTGATCGAGAAATACGGCGCCGACACCGCGCGCCTGTACACCATGTTCACCGCCCCACCCGAGGCCACGCTGGAGTGGAACGACGCGGCCGTGGAGGGCAGCTACCGCTTCCTGCGCCGCGTCTGGAACTACGCCCACCGCTTGAGCGGCATGGACAAAGACGCAGCCAACGCCAGCGTGGCCGGCTGCGCCCGCCTGCAGGACGTGCAGTTCGACAAGCCGGCCCAGGCCCTGCGCCGCGAGATTCACAGCGTGCTCAAGCAGGTGGAGTACGACTACCAGCGGATGCAGTACAACACCGTGGTTTCCGGGGCCATGAAGATGCTCAACGCCCTGGAGGACTTCAAGGCGCAAGAGGGCGCAGGCGCCGCCGTGGCGCAGGTCGAGGGCCTGGGCATTTTGCTGCGCGTGCTCTACCCGGCGACGCCGCACATCGCACACGCGCTCTGGAGCGCATTGGGCTACGCCACGCACCTGGGCGAGCTGCTCGACGCCCCCTGGCCGCAGGTCGATCCGGCGGCGCTGGTGCAAGACGAGATCGAGCTCATGCTGCAAGTGGGCGGCAAGCTGCGCGGCTCCATCCACGTGCCGGCCAGCGCCGACAAGGCCGAGATCGAGCGCCTGGCGATCGCCAGCGAGGCTTTCCAGAAGTTCGCCCCCGGCGCCCAGCCCAAGAAGGTCATCGTCGTGCCCGGCCGCCTGGTCAACCTGGTGCTGTAAGCCATGCACAAGCGCAGCCTGCTCCTGGCCCTGGCCAGCGCGCCGCTCCTGGGCGCCTGTGGTTTTCGCCTGCGCGGCGTGCCGCAGTTTGCCTTTGGTTCGCTCTACATCGCGGCGCCGGCGGCCTCGCCCGTGGCACGCGAGCTCACGCGCACCCTGCAGGGCAGCGGCGGCAACCTGCGCGTGACGCGCGAGGCCGCCGAGATGAACCAGGTGCAGGCGGTGTTCGAGCTGCTGTCGGAGCAGCAAGAGCGCACCGTCGTCGCCCTCAACAGCGCCGGCCAGGTGCGCGAGCTGCAACTGCGCCTGCGCATCCGCTTTCGCCTGCGCGACCCGCAGGGCGACGAGATCATCGCCCCGACCGAGCTGCTGCAAACACGCGACGTCAGCTACAACGAAACCGTGGCCCTGGCCAAGGAGGCGGAAGAGGCGCTGCTCATGCGCAACATGCAGACCGACCTGGTGCAGCAGCTCATGCGCCGCCTGGCAGCGGCCCGCATGGCGCGGTGATGCTATGAAAAATATAGCTGCTTGCGCTTGCCTGGTAAGCGCTAGAGGCGAATTTTTCTTCAGCAGGCATATGCCTCAGACTCCTTCCCCCTTTGGGCTTGTGTATGCACACATCTTTTGACGGCTCCCATCCGCCTGGTCAAAGGGCGGTTTTTGCTCCCCTCCCCCCCTCGCGGGGCTGGGGGAGAGGGGGCGCTGGCAGCACCTTGCCTATTCACCCCTCTCCCCAACCCTCTCCCGCAAGGGGAGAGGGAGTGCAAACCAGCGCCAAACAAGCGTTGTGCGCTATCAAAAAAGATGTGTGCATACATAAGCCCCTTTGGGGGAAGGCTGGGATGGGGCTGCTGGCACATGGCAGGCGGTTGCGGTGCACCTATGCCGCTGGCCCCCACCCTCCCCCAAGGGGGGAGGGAGTCCGGCGCAGATGCCCTGCAGCCAGTGCCCAATAAGGCAATTTATATGCACATCGCACTGAACCAGCTCGGCGCCCATCTGGGCAAGGGCCTGCAGCCGCTGTACGTGCTGCACGGCGATGAGGCGCTGCTGCAGCAGGAGGCGCTGGACGCCATCCGCGCCGCCGCGCGCGCCCAGGGCTACAGCGAGCGCAGCAGCTTCACCGTCGCCGGCGCGCATTTCGACTGGAGTGCGGTGCTCGCTGCCGGCGGCTCGCTGAGCCTGTTTGCCGAGCGCCAGATCGTCGAGATTCGCCTACCCTCGGGCAAGCCCGGCAAGGACGGCATTCCTGCCCTGCAGCAGCTGGCGCAGGCCGCGCGGGGCAACGACAGCACCCTGACCCTGGTGCTGCTGCCGCGCCTGGACAAGGCAGCCAAGAGCAGCGCCTGGTTCACGGCGCTCGAAGGCGCGGGCGTGGCGGTGCAGATCGACCCGGTCGAGCGCGGCATGTTGCCCGCCTGGATCGCGCAGCGCCTGGCGGCGCAGGGCCAGCGCGTGGCGGCGGGCGAGGAAGGCCAGCGCACGCTGCAGTTCTTTGCCGACCGCGTCGAAGGCAACCTGCTGGCGGCGCACCAGGAAATCCAGAAGCTGGCGCTGCTCTACCCGCAGGGCGAGCTCGCGCCGGCGCAGGTCGAGGCGGCGGTGCTCAATGTGGCGCGCTACGACGTCTTCAAGCTCAGCGAGGCCGTGCTCGCCGGCCAGGTGTTGCGCGCGCAGCGGATGCTCGACGGCCTGCAGGCCGAGGGCGAGGCCGAGGTGCTGGTGCACTGGGCGCTGGCCGAGGACATCCGCGCCTTGAAGCGCGTGAAAGACGCCATCAACGCCGGCAAACCCCTGCCCCTGGCGCTGCGCGAGAACCGCATCTGGGGCGCCAAGGAGCGCCTGTTCGAGCGCGTGCTGCCGCGCCTGCAAGACGCCCAGGCGGCGCGCCTGCTGCAGTCGGCGCACCTGGTGGACGGCATCGTCAAGGGCCTGAAAGTGCCCGACTGGCCGCAAGACGGCTGGCAGGCGCTCTCGCGCCTGGCGCTGCAGCTGGCGCGCGTCTGCGCCGCCTGAGCGCGACTTGAGCGCGGCCACAGGTTCTGCGCCCGGGGGCGGAACTGGGCCACAATCCGCGCCATGAACGCCCCTGACATCGCCCTTTCCATGCAGCAGCTCGGCCAGCAGGCAAAAACGGCTTCGGCCCTGATGGCGCGCGCGCCAGCTGCTATCAAAAACAAAGCACTCCTGGCCTTGGCCGCGCTTTTGCGCCAGGAGTTGGCGCCGTTGCAGGCGGCGAACGCGCAAGACCTGGAGCGCGCGCGCGTCGCCGGGCTCGACGGCCCCATGCTCGACCGCCTGAAGCTCACGCCCGCCGTGCTGGAGACCTGCGCCCAGGGCTGCGAGCAGCTTGCCGCCATGCCGGACGTGATTGGCGAGATCATCGGCCTGCAGCAGCAGCCCAGCGGCATCCGCGTGGGGCAGATGCGCGTGCCGATTGGCGTCTTCGGCATGATTTTCGAGAGCCGGCCCAACGTCACCATCGAGGCCGCCAGCCTGTCGATCAAGAGCGGCAACGCCTGCATCCTGCGCGGCGGCTCCGAGGCGATCGAGTCGAACAAGGCGCTGGCGCTGCTGGTGGTGCAGGCGCTGCAAAGCGCCGGTCTGCCCGCGCACGGCGTGCAACTGGTGCAAACCACCGACCGCGCAGCGGTGGGCCACCTGATCGCCATGCCGCAGTACGTGGACGTCATCATCCCGCGCGGTGGCCGGGGGCTGATCGAGCGCATCGCCGCCGAGGCCAAGGTGCCCGTCATCAAGCACCTGGACGGCAACTGCCACAGCTACGTCGATGCGCCCTGCGACATCGCCCAGGCGCTCAAGGTGGTGGACAACGCCAAGACGCAAAAATACAGCCCCTGCAACGCCACCGAGAGCCTGCTGGTGGCGCGCGCCGTGGCAGCCGAGTTTTTGCCGCGCATGGGGGCGGTGTTTGCCGCCAAGGGTGTGCAGATGCGTGCCTGCCCCGAGGCCCTGGCGCTGCTGCGCAGCGTGCCGGGCGCGGACGTGGTGAGCGCCACCGAGGCCGACTGGAGCACCGAGTACCTCGCGCCCATCCTCAGCGTCAAGGTCGTGGAGGGGCTCGATGAGGCGATTGCGCACATCAACCGCTACAGCAGCGGCCACACCGAGGCCATTCTCACCACCGACCACCGCCACGCGCAGCGTTTTTTGCGCGAGGTCGATTCCAGCAGCGTCATGGTCAACACCAGCACGCGCTTTGCCGATGGCTTCGAGTACGGCCTGGGCGCCGAGATCGGCATCAGCACCGACAAATTCCACGCCCGGGGGCCGGTGGGCATCGAGGGCCTGACCTCGCTCAAGTACGTGGTGCTGGGTGAGGGCGAGGTGCGGGGCGGGTGATGCTATCTATTTGATAGCTAGTAGCGCTTGATTTTATTGGGCTAGGGCGGTATTTCTTCATGAAAATCATCATCCTCGGTGCCGGTCGCGTGGGCCAGAGCGCGGCGGCCAGCCTGGTGTCCGAGCACAACGACATCACCGTCATCGACACCGACGCCGAGCGCCTGCGCGAGCTCGAAGCGCGCCACGACCTGCGCGGCGTGGTCGGCAGCGGTATTGAGCCGGCGGTGCTGGCCGAGGCCGGTGCGCGCGACACCGACTTGCTCATCGCCTGCGCCGCGCAGGATGAAACCAACCTGGTGTGTTGCAAAGTGGCGCAGATGCTGTTTGCCGTGCCGCAGTGCATTGCGCGCGTGCGCAGCGGTGGCTTTGCTGACGGCAGCGCGCTGCTCTCGCGCGAAGGTTTTGCCGTCGATCACATCCTGTGCCCCGAGGATTCGCTGGTGCGCTACATCGCCAAGCTGGTGCAGTACCCCGGCGCGCTGCAGGTGCGCGAGTTTGCGGGCGGGCGCGCTTGTTTGATCTCGACGCGCGCGCGCGCCGGTGCACCCGCCGTGGGCCAGGAGATTCGGCGCCTGCGCCAGGACATGCCCGAGGTGGGGGTGCGCATCGTCGCCATCTACCGCCGCTTTGCCGACGAGCCCGACCGCTTCGTGCCCTGCGACGGTGCCACCTGCATCGAGCCCGGCGACGAGGTCTTTGCCCTGGCCGCCACCGAGTGCGTGCCGCAGGTGCTGGCGGCGCTGCGCCTGCGCCCGGGGCTGGCCGCGCGCCCGGTGCGCCGCCTCATGCTCGCGGGCGGCTCCGTGGTGGCCGAGCGCCTGGCGCGCCAGCTGGCGCAGGAGACGGGGCGTTTTCAGATCAAGCTCATAGAGCCCGACGCCCAGCGCTGCACCGCCTTGGCCGCCAGCCTGCCCGAGGAGGTGTTGGTGCTGCAAGGCGAGCTGGCCGACGAGGATTTGCTGGCCGAGGAGGGGGTGGAGGAGGTGGACTTCTTCCTCGCCCTGACCGACGACGACGAGAACAACATCATGGCCAGTCTGCTGGCCAAGCGCATGGGCGTGCGCCGCGTGCTCGCGCTCATTCACCGCCACGCCTACGCCGAGCTGATGCACGGCACGCAGATCGACATTGCGCTCACGCCGGCGCAGGCCATGCTCGGCGAGCTGCTGGCCTACACCCGGCGTGGCGACGTGCAAGCGGTGCACAGCCTGCGCCGGGGCGTGGCCGAGGCGCTGGAGATCGTGGTGCGCGGCGAGCGCAAAAGCTCGCGCGTGGTCGGCCGCCGGGTGGAGGATTTGCCGCTGCCGCCGCAGGTGCACATGGGCCTGATTGTGCGCGGCCTGCCCGATTTGCAGGCGAGCGCCGCTGCCGACCCGGCGGCGCCGGCGCCCGAGCCCGAGGTCATCATCCCGCGCAGCCACACCGTGCTCGAAAGCGGAGACCATGTGGTGTTTTTCCTGCCGCACAAGCGCCTGGTGCGCGAGGTGGAAAAGCTCTTTCGCGTCAGCGCCATGTTTTTCTAAACCACCATGCGCGATCTTTTTCCTGTTCTGCGCGTGCTGGGGGTGCTTACCTGCATGTTTGCGCTGTCGCTGGCGCTGCCGGGGTTCTTGTCCTGGGGCCTGGGCGAGAGCGTGTGGCCGGTGTACCCGCTGGCGGCGCTGGTCACGCTCAGCGCCGGCGGCGCGCTGTGGTGGGGGCTGCGCCACCAGCGCCAGGAGCTGCAGCCGCGCCACGGCGTGATTTTGGTGACGCTGGTGTGGCTGCTGCTGCCGCTGTCGGCCAGCCTGCCGCTGTGGCTGGCGCTTGACCATGTGGGGCGGCCGGTGACGTTCACGCACGCCTACTTCGAGGCCGTCTCGGGCCTGACGACCACGGGCTCGACGGTGCTCTCGGGGCTCGACGCGCTGCCGGCCTCGGTCAACTTCTGGCGTACGTTTTTGCAGTGGCTTGGCGGCATGGGGATTTTGATTTTGGCCGTGGCCGTGCTGCCGCTCTTGGGTGTGGGCGGCAGCCAGCTGTTCAAGGCCGAGGCTGCTGGCCCGGTCAAAGACACCAAGCTGACGCCGCGCGTGACCGAAACCGCCAAGGGCCTGTGGGGCGTGTACGCGGCGTTTTCGGTGCTGTGTTTTGGCGCTTTTTGGGCCGCCGGCATGGGCTGGCTCGATGCCTTGATGCACATGTTCACCACCATCAGCCTGGGCGGGTTGTCCTCGCACGATGCGAGCTTTGCCTACTTTGATTCGCCCTTGCTGGAGGCGGTGGCGGTGTTTTTCATGCTGCTGGCGAGCTGCAACTTTGCGCTCTATTTTGTCGCCCTGCGCAAAGGCCACTGGCGCGGCATTGGGCGCGACCCGGAGGTGCGTGCCACCTTGCTGGCGCTGGTGGGCGGCGGCCTGTTGGTGGCACTGCTGCTGTGGGCCAAGGGCGAGTACCCGCCGCTGCAGGCGCTGCGCCACGGCATGTTCCACGTCGTCTCGGTGGCCACCACCACCGGCTACGCCACGCAGGACTATCTGGCCTGGCCGGTGTTTGCGCCGGTGTTCATGCTGCTTTTGTCGGGCGTGGCCACCAGCGCGGGCTCGACCGGCGGCGGCATCAAGATGGTGCGGATGCTGATCTTGCTCAAGCAGGCGCGGCGCGAGCTCACCCGCTTGGTGCACCCGCGCGCCGTGCAGCCGGTGCTGCTGGGCGGGCGGGTGATAGACAGCCGGGTGATTTTCTCGGTGCTGGCCTTCATGCTGGTGTATGGCGCGACCGTGATCGTGCTCAGCATGGTGCTGATGCTGACCGATCTCGATCCGTTGACGGCGTTTTCCGCCGTGCTGGCGAGCGTGCACTGCACCGGGCCGGGGCTGGGGGCGGTCGGCCCGAGCTCGAACTACGCCGTGCTGACCGACTTTCAAATCTGGGTCTGCACCTTGGGCATGTTGCTCGGGCGGCTGGAGATTTTGAGCTTTATGGCGATGCTGACGCCGGCTTTTTGGCGGCGCTGAGTCTTTTCGTCCAAGCGGGGTAGGGGGCATCCCTACAATCGGTATCTTGACTCTCTTTCAGGGCTTTTATGGTTCCCCACCTCGTTACTGCACTCACCGGCCCCATCAACGAGCTGGAGCAGCGTGTGCTGGACTCCATGCCCGCCATCGAGCGCTGGTTCCGGCTGGAGTGGATGGAGCACACGCCGCCGTTCTACACCTCGGTCGATATCCGCAACGCCGGCTTCAAGCTCGCGCCAGTCGATACCAACCTGTTCCCCGGTGGCTGGAACAACCTCACGCCCGAGATGCTGCCGCTGGCAGTGCAGGCGGCGATGGCGGCGATCGAAAAAATCTGCCCCGAGGCGCGCAACCTGCTCATCGTGCCCGAGAACCACACGCGCAACACCTTCTACCTGGCCAACCTGGCGCAATTGGCGCGCATCTTCACCATGGCCGGGTTGCATGTGCGCTTTGGCTCCATCAGCGCGGAGCTGAAAAAGCCCCAGCGCATTGCCCTGCCCGGGGGCGATGAAATCACCATCGAGCCGGCGCTGCGCAGCAAGCGCCGCCTGGGGCTCAAGGATTTTGACCCCTGCACCATCTTGCTCAACAACGACCTGTCGGCGGGCGCGCCCGGCATTCTGGAAGAGCTGTACGAGCAGTACGTGCTGCCGCCGCTGCACGCGGGCTGGAGCGTGCGCCGCAAGAGCCGCCACTTCAAGAGCTACGAGGAGGTGGCCAAGCGCTTTGGCAAGCTGCTGGGCATAGACCCCTGGCTCATCAACCCGCTGTTTGCGCATTGCGGTGCGGTCGATTTCGCCAGCGGCGAGGGGCTCGACGGCCTGCAGGCGCAGGTCGATGCGCTGCTGAGCAAAATTCGGCGCAAGTACAAGGAGTACGGCATCAACGAGAAGCCCTACGTCGTCGTCAAGGCCGACAACGGCACCTACGGCATGGGCATCATGGTGGTGCACGACGCCAAGGAGATCGAGGGCCTGAACCGCAAGACGCGCAACAAGATGGCCGTCATCAAAGATGGCCAGGCGGTGCACGAGCTGATCTTGCAAGAGGGCGTGCGCACGCAAGAGCGTATGCACGAGGCCGTGGCCGAGCCGGTGGTGTACATGATGGACCGCTACGTCGTCGGCGGCTTCTACCGCGTGCACGCCGAGCGCGGCGACGAGGACAACCTCAATGCCCCGGGCGCCGCCTTCGTGCCGCTGGCCTTTGCCCAGGGTGGTCAATTGCCCCAGCCGGGCGTGCGCCCCGGGGCGAGCGCGCCCAACCGCTTCTATATGTATGGCGTGGTGGCGCGCCTGGCGATGCTGGCGGCGAGCTACGAGTTGGAAGCCACCGACCCCGACGCCGAAGTTTATGACTGACCGCTGACCCCGTAGCAGTGCCGCAACAACTGCACCAGCGAAGCTGCGAGCACGCTTGTTTGGCCTTGGCGCAGGCGCACAATAGCCCTCCCTTTTTTACCGAGCCCCGGCCCTTGGCCGGAGGGTGTTTGTGCAAAACTCCAAATCGTCGCTGCCGACGCTGACCCTGGGCGCTATTGGCGTCGTCTTTGGCGATATCGGCACCAGTGTGCTTTACACCGTCAAAGAGGTGTTTGCCACCGGCCATGTGCAGTTCACGCACGACAATGTTTATGGTGTGCTGTCGCTGATTTTTTGGACGCTCACACTCATCGTCTCGCTCAAGTACGTGGTGCTGGTGCTGCGCGCCGACAACAACGGCGAGGGTGGCCTTGTCGCCATGCTGACCCTGGCCTCGCGCGCGGTTGCTGACCGCCCCGCGCTGCGCCACTGGATGCTGCTGGTGGGCATCTTCGGCACCTGCTTGTTCTATGGCGATGGCGTCATCACACCGGCCATTACGGTGCTCGGCGCCATGGAGGGGCTGGAGGTGGTGTCGCCGGAGATGAAGAAATACGTCATCCCGCTGACCCTGCTGGTGCTGTTTGCGCTGTTTTTTGTGCAGAAAAAGGGCACGGCGGGCATTGGCAAATTCTTTGGCCCGGTGATGATGCTGTGGTTTGTCACCATCGCTTTGCTGGGGGTGCTGCACATTGCTCAGCACCCGGAGATTTTGTGGGCCATCTCGCCGCACTTTGCCTGGCGCTTTGGTATGCACAACCCGGCGATCACCTTCATTATTTTGGGCGCGGTGGTGCTGTGCGTGACCGGGGGCGAGGCGCTGTACGCCGACATGGGGCATTTTGGCAAACGTCCCATCCGCCTGGCCTGGTTCTCGATTGCCATGCCGGCGCTGGTGCTCAACTACTTTGGCCAGGGCGCGCTCTTGCTGGCCGAGCCCGAGGCGGTGAAAAACCCATTCTTCAACCTGGCACCCGAATGGGCCACGCTGCCGCTGGTGGGGTTGGCCACGGCGGCGGCGGTGATCGCCTCGCAGGCGCTGATCTCCGGGGCGTTTAGCGTCACCAAACAGGTCATTCAGCTGGGCTTTTTACCGCGCTTGCAAATCCAGCACACCAGCGTGCACGACAAGGGGCAGATTTACATGCCCTTCGTCAATTGGGGACTGTTCGTGCTCATCGTTCTGGCGGTGGGCATGTTTCGCAGTTCGGGCAACCTGGCGGCGGCCTACGGCATTGCCGTGACCACCGACATGCTCATCACCACGGTGCTGACCTTTTTCGTCGTGCGCTACGCCTGGAAGCTGCCGCTGCTGCTGTGCCTCTTGGCCACGGGGGTGTTTTTCACGGTGGACATTCTGTTTTGGTCGTCCAACCTGCTCAAGCTGGTGCATGGCGGTTGGTTCCCGCTGGTGATTGCCGGCGCGGTGTTCCTGTTGATGGTGACCTGGCGCGATGGCCGCGCCCTGCTGGCGCAGGCGCTGCAGGAGACGGCGCTCGATCTCAAGGACTTTTTGGCCTCGCTCTTTCTCTCGCCGCCGACGCGGGTGGCGGGCACGGCGGTGTTTTTGACCTCCAAGGAGGGCATGGTGCCCAATGCCTTGCTGCACAACCTCAAACACAACAAAGTGCTGCACGCACAGAACCTGTTCGTCACCGTGCACAGCCACGAGGTGCCTTGGGTCGGCATGGAAAAACGCCTCGAAGTGGAGGCCCTGGGCAGCGATTGCTGGCGTGTGAGCGTGAACTACGGCTTCAAGAACGATTACGACCTGCCGCGTGCGCTGGCACTGCTCGAAGGCCGGGGCATAGACCTGAGCCCGATGACGACGAGCTACTTCCTCTCGCGCGACATCGTCACCCCGACCCTGGGCACCGGCATGTCGCTGTGGCGCGAAAAGCTGTTTGCGCAGATGCACCACAGCGCGAGCACGGCGGCGGAGTTCATGAATTTGCCCAGCAATGCCGTGGTCGAGCTGGGCTCGAAGGTGGAAATTTAGGATGTTTTAGGCTGCTAGCGCTTATGGAGCAAGCGCTAGCAGCTATCAAAATAATAGCAATCAAACCATGCGCTTTTTCCAGGACCTGAGCCTCTCGGCCTTTACTGCGGGCTTTGTCGCCGTGCTGGTGGGCTTTACCAGCTCGGTGGCCATCGTCTTTCAGGCAGCGCAGGCGTTTGGCGCGACGCCGGCGCAGCTCACCTCCTGGATTTGGGCGCTGGGCCTGGGCATGGGGCTGTGTACCTTGCTGCCCTCGCTGTGGTTGCGCCAGCCGGTCATGGTGGCCTGGTCCACGCCGGGTGCGGCCGTGCTGGCGACGGCGGGGCTGGCCGGGGGCTTTTCCATGGGCGAGGCGGTGGGTGCGTTCATGGCTTGCGCTGCGCTCATCACCCTGGCTGGGGCCACGGGCTGGTTCGAGCGTGTCATGAACCGCATTCCGATGGAAATCGCCGCCGCCCTGCTCGCCGGGGTGCTGGCGCGTTTTGGCATCGACGCCTTTGCTGCCGCGCACAGCGCCCTGCCGCTGGTGGTGCTGATGCTGGTGGCCTACCTGCTGGCACGGCGGCGTTGGCCACGTTATGCGGTCGTCGCCACCCTGGCCGTGGGCGTGGTCTATGTGCTCGCCAGCGGGCAGTTGCGCAGCGGTGCGTTGCAACTGGAATGGGCGCGGCCCGTGTTCACGGCGCCGGTGTGGAGCTTTTCGGCCTTCGTCAGCCTGGCGCTGCCGCTGTTCGTCGTCACCATGGCGTCGCAAAACCTGCCGGGTGTGGCGGTGATGCGCGCCACCGGCTACCCGTTGCCAGTCTCGCGCCTACTGACCATGACGGGGCTGGCCACGCTGCTGCTGGCGCCTTTTGGCGCTTTTGCGCTCAACTTCAGCGCCATCACGGCGGCCATCTGCATGGGGCCGGAGGCGCACGAGGACCGCAGCAAGCGTTACACGGCAGCGGCTTCTTGTGGGCTGATCTATATCGTCATCGGTCTGTTTGGCGCTTTGATTACCGGACTGCTCACCGCCTTCCCGCGCGAGCTGGTGGTGGCAATTGCCGGGCTGGCGCTGCTGGGCGCCATCGCCAATGGCCTGGCGACGGCGCTGGCGCACGAAGCGCACCGCGAGGCGGCGCTCATCACCTTTTTGGTCACCTTGAGCGGCGTCGTGATTGCCGGCATAGGCTCGGCCTTCTGGGGCGTGGTCGCCGGCAGCGTGGCTTTGTTTGTGCAACAGTACGGGCGCAACCGTTCTTCTTCCTGACCATGAAACTGCTTTTTGTTGCCGACC